>CALKDV010000176.1 GCA_938084085.1 uncultured Nannocystaceae bacterium | reverse complement strand
CCCGGCGCAACGAGGAGCGTGGTTCGGGCCGCGCTCGATCCAGCCAGTCAAAGTACACCGAGACGAGGAGCGTCGGGACGGCCGCAGCCAACAACAATGCCAAAGGTCCCCCCATGCGCGCCCATGCTACCTCAAAGCTCCGCCGCGAACCCCGACGGTTTCAGGCCCCCCTAGACGAGGCCTAGGCGCACGGCCCTCGCTCGAATCTCTTGATCGGCCCCGTGGATCGCGGCGAACAGGGCAGCCCGCATCCACATGCCGTTGCGGACCTGCCTCCACACCACAAAACCGGGGTGATCCTCCCACGACTCGGGGAGCTCGTTCACGCGCGGCAAGGGGTGCATGAGCACGCAGTCCTCACCGATCAGCTTGCGAAACTCAGACTTCAACACGAACGCATCCTCCGTCCCTAGCTCCTCCCCCTTCGCCGTCGGCTGGCCGCCTCCCTTGTCCCACTCTTGCTGCAGTCGGGTCATATAGATCGCGTCAACGTCCCCGCCTCGTCGCTTGAGATATGACTCGAGGTTGTCATCGACCCCGACCTTGATCCCGTGCTTCTCGATGTATTGGATCAGCCCGTCCTCGGGGAGGTAGTTCTTCGCGCTCACGAAATCCACCCGCTCCACATCAAACTTGGTGAGCAGGTAGGCCAACGACCGCGCCGCGCGGTTCCTCAAAATGTCGCCCACGAGCAGCACGGTGCGGCCATCGAGACCCCCACGGTCGAGGAGAGAGTACCGAAGCGTGTAGATATCGAGGAGCGACTGGGTGACGTGCTGCGACTTCCCGCTGCCCGCAGACACCACTGGGATCGGTCGGCTGCTCCGTTGAAGTCCCCAGGCTGCGCGCACGGCGAAATCATCCTCGGGGTGACGCGTCACGATCGTGTCGAAGAACGATGACAGCGTCCTCACCGAATCCTCGACCGTCTCTCCCTTCGAGAAACTGGAGGTTCGAATGTCCGCGACGAGTCGCGTGGTCGCGCCGAGCTTGTCGGCCGCTGCGATAAAGCTCTCGGCGGTCCGCGTGCTCGGCTGCGCGAACAGGTTCATGACACGGATGCCCCGCAGTAGCCCTCGGAGGAACTCACGACCGTCACGATGCCGGTCAAGGCGACGGATGGAGGTCGCCGTGTCCGTCAGGTGGATCAAGTCATCGCGAGAAAACTGCTGACTCAACAACACGTGGAACGGCCGGCCATCTCGAAAGAGCAGCGCCCTCCTCGAGGCAGACGTCCCGAGCGCTGCCTTGTACTCCTCGAAACTCATGGACGTGGCTTCCGTCGTCATCGAGGACAATCTACGCGAATTTCTGAGCCCATCGCACCCCCCCCGTGGCTCGCCGGATTTCCGGACGATTATGGGCCTACGAAACTGATCCTCCGGGGCTACCTGCGCGGCACCGCGAGGACCTCGTGGTCGAGGCTCACCAGCCACAGCGCGATCTCCTCCCACAGGTTCACGCAGGCGGGATCTGTCACCAGGCTCATGTGGCCCACCGCCACAGCGCCCGCACCATCCGCGGACGCGAGGTGGCGCGGCGCTGTCATGACTTCGCGCCGGGGGAGCGCCTGCGTAAACTGAAGAGAAGATTCAGGGGCCGCGTAGAGGCGATCTCCCCGGCCAACCACATGGAGCACCGGCTGCTGAATCCGGCCCACCCCTGCGCCATAGTCGGTGCGCCCCGCCTCGTCGGTCCAACACCCGCCCCGGATCCACCGCGCAAATTGGGCCCAGTAGCGCGCGCACTCATCCGCCGTGCCCACCTTCAACGCGCGCGCGGGCAAGCGCCCGTACATCTTTACGATCGCGTGGGAGACGGCGAAGACAAGCCTCTTTAGAGCCCATCGCCACCACCGCGGCTCGTGCCCCTTGCACCAAATGTCCGCGCATATCAAGACCGCCGCATGGACCTGCGCGTCAGGGTGCTGTCCGAGCCACGCGAGGCTCGCGTTCCCAAACAAACTGTGGCCGACGAGATGAAGCGGCAGCTCCGGCGCGAGCTCACGCGCCCACGCTACCAACAGCCCGACATCCGAGACGTGATCGTCGTACGACCACTCTCCCCCTTCCGCAGCCCCAGGCCCGCTCGCGCCGTGACCTCGCAGGTCAGGGGCGAGAACACGAAACCCCCTGTCCACGAGTGTCGCCGCGATCGTCGGACGATCGGGGCGGCACACGGTCCGCGCATCCACCATCATCGCGTGTCCAAGGATGACGATCCCTCGCGCGTCCTCGCACCTCGGCACAAAATCGTAGACTCGCAGCACCCAGCCGTCCGGGGCGGTCAACGCGTGAACCACAGGATGCTCGAGAGCGGAGGCTCGTGACCGCGTCACGAGCGAATCATCCTCAACCGCATCATCCCCGCGCGCCGCTGGACCTGGACGTCCCCAAAGCCCGCGCCCTCACAGCGCGCACGGACCCGCTCCAAGGACGGCAAGGAGAACCCCGCGGTGCGTGCCATCAGCGTCCGGGCCGCGAGCCCGCGCAGGCTCCCCCCTCCGCTCGCAGCGGAGGCGACCACCTCCCCGCCCGGTTTCACGACGCGCGCCAACTCGGCCATGAGCTGTTGCGCCCCACGCCACAAGGACGCTCCGATCCGCACGTGGGCCGCATCCAATATCGCGTCGGCGAGGGGGAGGTACCGAGCGTCGGCGCGCAAGAGAACCACGGGGCAGCCGAGCCTCGCCATCTCGGACCTGCGCACGCACTGCGCGAGCAGCGGCTCCGACCGATCGACACAATACAAGCGCTCAAATCGATCTCCGCGCGCCGCCCGAACGCCGACCGCTCCACTCCCGCACGCGATGTCGGCAACCACGCCCCGATGTGCCTGCAACACCTCCACCGCCCAGGCCATCTCCTGCCGCCAATCCACACGCTGCCCGATTCGAAGACGATCCACCGACGGTCGCACCACCTCCTCGTAGGCCGCGGAGACCGAGGGGAGATGCATGAGCGCGGTCACAAGCTGCGGCCCCTCCCGATCACGCTCTGGGATGAAATCGACCCAATCGGCGTGGACGAGAAATTCACGCCCGCTCTGTTCGGAGACCAATCGACCCGACTCCAGCCTGAGCGCTGCTCCGGTTCGAGGCTCCACGAGGTCCCCCAATCGCAGATCGGGCTTCATGCCCGCATCCTAACGTCCCGGCTCACCTCGGGCATCCTCTCAATTGAAAAAGTGTTCGGCCGTCGGGACGCCGCCTCCTTGAGGCTCCGCCCACCCCGTGGCGGCGGTCTCCTGCGGCGAGGGCGTGATTCTCCTCCCCGGAACACGACCTTTCCCTTGAAAGACGACCGCGGCACCGGCTACACACCCTACGAGGTCCTCGACCCGAGGGCTCCGTCATCATGCAACCACGATCTATCCTCGATTTTTTCCTCAAGCACGTCGAAGAGCGCCCCACGGACACAGCGGCGCTTGAAAAGAAACATGGCGCATACCAACAGGTCACTTGGCAGAGTCTGTGGGAGCGCGCCTCCCAGGTGAGCGCCGGTCTGGTCGCACTAGGGATCGAGTCCGCCGACCATGTCTGCATCCTCTCCAACACCCGACTCGATTGGTGCGTCATCGACATCGGCGTCTTGGCCGCCGGGGCGGTGACCATTCCGATCTATCCATCGAACCTGTCCGACGAGTGCGCCTACATCATCGAAAACTCTGGCGCGCGGGTCATCTTCACGGAGGACGCTGCCCAGACCCAGAAAATACTTGAGGCGAAGGAGAGGCTTGAGGCCCAGCTGATCGCCGTTGTACAGATGACCGGCACCCCCCCCACGGAGGATCCATGGGTCAAGTCGTTCTCCGATTTCACCGAGGCCGCAGGTGAACAACACCACGCGGCGCTCTCCGGTCGCAGAGAAACGCTGAATCGCGAGGCCATCCTGACGATCATCTACACCTCGGGCACCACCGGGCGGCCGAAGGGTGTCGTGCTGACGCACGGCAATATGCTCTACGAGGCGGAGGTGATTCACGAGCAAGACGTGGTGCGCACCGACGACGTCCAGTTGATCTTCTTGCCCATGGCCCACGTGTTCGCGAAGCTCTTGGAGGTTGCGTGGTTTGGAACGGGCCACGTCTTGGCGTTCGCTGAGAACATCAACACACTCAAGCAGAACCTCGCGGAGGTTCGGCCCACCCTCATGGCGGCCGTCCCTCGCGTCTTTGAGAAATTCTACGCCGCGGTTCTTGAGAAGGGTGGCACCCTCCCGGCCGCCCCCTCCGGCGGGGACAAAATTAAGCATCAACTGTTCCAGCGCGCCCTCAACCTCTCTCGCCGCAACGGCGCTCTTGAGGAGCAGGGGGAGGCCCTCGGGCTCGTCGACGCGATTCAGTTTACGGCGCTCAAGCGGCTGGTCTTTTCAAAGATCGGCGCCGGCATCATGGCGAGCCTCGGCGGACGTATGCGCATCATGGTGTCTGGCGGAGCGCCGCTCTCTAAAACCATCGCGTGGTTCTTTCGCGACGCGGGCATCACGATTCTTGAGGGCTACGGCATGACGGAGACCGCCGCGGCGACCACCGTCAACCTGCCGCACGCCAACGTCATCGGCACGGTCGGTCCAGCGGTGCCCGGCACGCGGGTGCGAATCGCTGAAGACGGTGAGATCCTCGTGAAAGGTCCAGGGATCATGCGCGAGTACTGGCGCAACCCCGAGGCGACCGCCGAGACGATCGACCCCGATGGATGGCTCCGGACCGGAGATATCGGCGAAATCGATCCAAGAACCTCCGCGCTCCGAATCACCGATCGCAAAAAGGACATCATCATCACAGCGGGGGGCAAGAACGTCGCTCCGCAAAAGATCGAGAACCTCGTCAAGACCCACAACCTCATCAGCCAATGCGTGGTTCATGGCGACAAGCGCAAGTTCCTCTCGGCGCTTGTCACCTTGGACGTGGAGCAGCTTCACGCCTTCGCTGAAGGGACGGGACTCTCTGGCGACGCTGACGCCCTGCGCTCCTCTCCCGCGATTACGGAGGCGGTTGCGAAGGTCATCGAGGCCGCGAACCGTGAGCTGGCGAGCTATGAGACCATCAAGAAATACGAGATCCTCGGCACCGACTTTAGCATCGAAACCGGGGAACTCACCGCCAAGCTCTCTGTCAAACGCAAGGTCGTGAACAGCAAGTACGGTCACATCTTTGATTCGTTTTACTCGGAGAAGATCTAGCCCTCAGCGATGACGTCCACACAAGCAACGCCGCGTCGCGTGGACCCGTTGCTGGGGTTCGCGCTGATCGCCCTGGTCGGGTTCGCTGTCGCACGATGGTTTGCGCCCGCGACCGGTGACACCACGACCCTCGACCCCGCCCCATTGACGGCCGAACTCGCGCAGCTTGAGGACACGCTTGGTCGCCCGATTACACCGGCAGAGCGCGCCACCACGACCCGGAAGTGGAAGCGACGGGAGGTCCTTTATCGTGAGGCGATTCGGCTCGGGATGGGCGAGCGCGACCCGGTAGTGAAGACCCAGCTTGTCCGCGCCATGACCCACATGCTGCGCAGCACGGCGCCGCGGAGAGAGCCGACCGACGCGGAACTGCGCGCGTTTCTTGAGACCCATCAAGACCGGTACGGGAGCCCCGCGCGCTGGTCCTTTGACCTCGTCCGTGGAGACGACTCGAGCGAGGCGCTGTCGAGCGCGGAGGCGAAAGCGCTGCTTGAGGCCGTCGAGATCGATGGTCTCAACGCCGTGCCGCTTGAGCGGCTTGACGCGAGACACCACCGACCTCATCGGGCGCTCGTCGCCGAGTTTGGTGAGACCTTCGCGCGCGAGATCGAGGGCGCCACGCTCGACCGTTGGATGGTCCTTGAATCCTCCGCGGGGTGGATGTTGGCGCGGGTCTCTCGGGTTAGCGAGGCCGTCCCGCCCGACCTTGAAGCGCTGCGAGACAAGGTGACCGCGGATTGGCAGCGAACCATCGAGGCCGCGCACGTCGAGGCCCGCTTGGAAGAGCTGTCCAAGGACTACCGGTTGGAGCTTGAGCATGGCGCGGAGGGGGAGTCTCCATGAGCGCCGCACGCGGGATGCGACTGCTCGTCGCGCTCACGTTGTTTCTTGCCTTGGTCGCGGGTCCGTCCCTCGCCGTCGCCCACGATTTTCGACCGGCGGTGTTGTCCCTCAAGGAGACCGGCGCGGGCACCTACTCCGTTCGATGGAGCCCCCCCCGCGCCCGGAGTGGACAACCCCCCGTCGCCCCGGTGTTCCCCGTGGGATGCGAAGAGACTCCGCGGAGCCTCTCGTGTGGCCCCACGGGACTCCGCGAGCCCATCACCTTCACCGGGCTCACCGGCTCCAACGTCGAAGTGGTCGTGACTGTGGAGTATCTTGACGGCGCTATTCAAACGCAGGTGCTCTCTGCCGACGATTCCAGCTTTGACCCCGCGGTGGAGGAAGTGCAGCGCTCGTCGACCGCCCGCGCGTTGGCCGGACAGTACTTTCAGCTCGGTCTCGCCCACATCTTGGAGGGGTTTGACCACCTCATGTTCGTGACGGGGTTGATCCTCGTGGTTGGATTCCGACGGAAGCTCTTTTGGACCATCACGGCGTTCACCGTCGCACACAGCATCACATTGGCTGCGAGCATTCTCGAGCTGGTGCACCTTGCGTCTGCGCCTGTGGAGTTCGTGATCGCCCTCTCGATCGTGTTGGTGGCGCGAGAGGCCCTCGACGATCGACCCAGCCTCACGCGCCGGTTCCCGTGGCTCGTCGCATTCGTGTTCGGGTTGATCCACGGGTTTGGATTCTCCGGTGCGCTGGCAGAGATTGGACTGCCCACGGACCAGGTCACTGTCCCGTTACTCACGTTCAATCTCGGTGTGGAGGCTGGCCAGTTGATCGTCGTGGCGACCCTCGGCCTGCTCGCTGTCCCCGCCTCCGTGGTGGTCAAGCGAGCGCCGTGGTTGCGCACTGGATTTATCTACACCATCGGGATCACCGCGGCGTATTGGTCGATCGAGCGGCTCGTCGCCCTCCTCCAACACACCTGAGGCGCCCCGCCGCATCTGCGCGACGTCTCCTCTCGCCCTGTCTCCACGACGACTAGTTTTGCGGACACTTGTAGGCGATGTCCGCCTGGAAGGTGACCTTGAGCTGGTCACACGCGGCGCCGCACAGCTCGAGTTCATCCTTGGCAGGCGTGGTGTAGTACCAGCCGTCGCCGCAGGCCGCGGCGTTCGCGAGTTGGGGATACACCACCCCTCCCACGGACACTTCAACATCTTCCGGATAGTCGGGCGGTGGATCGAGCGCGATCTTACAACTCAAGACCCCCTCGACAATCGCGTCCATTGCGGCGTTCAGCGACGAGAGATCTGATGTCTCGATGTAGTTGCCGGTGCCACCGGCGACCGCGAAGTTTTGCAATTGCGTGAGCGTGCCTCCCACGCTCACCGCATACGTCGGGATGCTCAAATCGATACCGCCGTTGTAGGCGGCGCTGAGCGCCGACTCCACGTCGGTCGCGGTTCCACATTCATTCACATCACCATCCGCGATGAGGATCTGCACCGGATCACCCGCTGACATCAGGCTCTGAAGGTGCGCGACCGATGTCTGCACCGCAGGGAGAGTGGGCGTGAGGCCCGTGGGACCATTGCCCGTGATGAGGTTGGTGATGGTGTTGCCGTTCATCGGGGCCACCGGAACATCAATCGCGACGCTGCATGTATCTGCGCCCACGACCTGAGGATAGAACTGCGCGCCAAAGTTAACCTCGGCGTCGTAGTTCGTGACGAGGGAGGTCACGACCGTCGTCAGGTCCGTCCATCGCTGTCCAGCCATCGAGCACGAGCGATCCAAAATCAACATGACGTTGGGGGGCTCTGGTTCACCCGTCACTGTGACTTCGTCACAGGCGCCGCCGGCCTCTCCCATGATTCCCTCACCGACGTCGAACTTAATACCGCCGCCGTCTCCGCCGTCGCCGTCTCCGTCTCCGTCTCCACCGTCACCGTCGCCGTCTCCGTCTCCGTCTCCGTCTCCGTCTCCGTCTCCGTCTCCGGAAGATGTCGGCGTCCCGTCTCCGTCTCCGTCTCCGTCTCCGTCTCCGTCTCCGTCTCCGTCTCCGCTGTCG
>CALKDV010000175.1 GCA_938084085.1 uncultured Nannocystaceae bacterium | reverse complement strand
TTCGCTCTGAGCCAGGATCAAACTCTCCAGTTTGATGCTGTGCTTCATTTGTTTGTTTCATTGACTGTTGCAGACGGCGGTGTGAAGCGTGCCGTCTGCGTACAGGGTGTCCGTTTTTTCAAACAGACAACCCGCGCGATTTGACAACCGATCTCTCGGTCATCATCGTGACTTGTTTCCTGCTCTTCAGTTTTCAGGGTGCGAGCCGGTGCCGCAACGCGACAACGGACGCGCGTTGTATCGGGCATCCGGAACAGAGTCAACCCGCCTCGCTGATCTTTTTTCGGATATTTTGAAGGCCGCGCCTTCGGCCACATCTGCCCCTCGCCGCAGGCCCCAGCGAGGACCCACGGACCGCGCAGCAGCCTCTCCTGAACTCGGTGAGGCCTTGGGGCTCGATCCCGACGGAGTGGTCCCCTCGCCTCCGCAGACACCCACGATGATTCTCACACGTGACCGCCCCGGGGGCGGGCCGCCCCCGCAGGGAGGCACCCCGAACGGTCGCGTCGCTCGAACCTCAATTTTTCGGGGCTCCAGAGCCGCCTAGAACCCCCTCTTTACGAGCGTGCTCTACCATGGCGACGATCATACTCACCACTTCCGGTACCGCGGGGCCAAGATGGTGGTGAAACGAGGGCTCCTCACCCGGCGCCCACCGCACAAACATCAACAATCGCTCTCCTTCCAGTCCCGCGGGGACCGAATCGCCGAGTACGGGCACGAGCTGCTGTCCGTTCACAGACGAGCCAAGCTCGCCGTACAACACCTCGCCCAGCTTGATCTCGAGGAATTGGCGCTTGGCACCCCCTTTAAAGCCCTTCTCCCAGATGTGCTCGACCTTCACAAGCATCACGAGGTCCGCATGACCGAGCCGCGCGTGAAGCAGCCGCTGGTCGGCGACGTCATTGGGAGCACGTCCTTCGATCTTGGGCGATGCCGCCGTATAGCCGTCGTCAAACGCAACCGAGTACCTTGACTCGAAGGCCTCGGCGCCACCGGGCGCCTTGAGGGTGCCGTAGTTGAGGTCCGACTTTTTGCACCCGCCGACCGCCATGGACATGCACCATAGACCTACGCAAAATAGACGGCTCCTCGCGCGCATACCCAGAGCGTAGCAGAAGCGCCGCGTCCACGCCGTTTTGGCCGTATCGACGCCATTGCAAGGGGTTCGCATCCTCGCCTCGACATGTCCGTACGAAATCGTATCCTCCAGCGGCTGGCTGGTCCTTGACGCCCTACGGCACCAACACGACCGCCATGACACGACCCATGCGATCTTTGCCCATATCTCCCCTCACTCCGACCCTCGTGTCGGGCCTGATTACGACCGTGTTGTGCCTCTCGGCCTGCAGCGCCCCCGCGCCCACGCAGGACCAGGCGGGCACAACGGACGCCAAGTCCGAAGCCGCCGCTCCCGCCAAAGCGGACGCGGCCACGCCGCCCCCGGCACCTGCAAAAGCCCCAAGCTGCGTCCGCTACTGTTTCGACAAGACTCCGTGCGGAGACGCTTGCATCGATGAAGGCGCCACCTGCGACATGCCACCGGGCACCGCCTGTACCGCAGACAAACGCCCCCCACCTAAATTCCGCAAGGGCGACCCGGCTCGCAACGGCCTGGTCGCGGTGGACATCCCCGCCTACAACAAGGCCCAAGGCGATCCCGTCGACGGACTGTTCAGCCTCCAGCAGGCTTTCGAAGGCGCCCCCGACCTCGCGGACACTTCCAAGGGCGCGCTGCGTGCAACGATCAAAACTACCATGGGCGACCTCGACTGCGAGCTGTTCGAGAAGCAGGCGCCGTACACGGTAGCGAACTTTGTCGGGCTCGCACGCGGTACCCGACCAAGCCGTGACAGGAAAACAAATGAATGGAAGAACATTCCGTTCTACGACGGCGTGGTCTTCCACCGCGTGATCGAAAAGTTCATGCTGCAAACCGGGGATCGCGACGGGACCGGCCGCGGGAGCCCCGGCTTCTTCGTTCCCGACGAATTTGACAAGGCCCTTCGGCACAACCGACCAGGAATCCTCTCCATGGCGAATCGGAATCGAGTCGACCCTCGCACACAGAAACTGCGCACCGATCCGAGAACCGGCCTCGCCCTCGGTAACACCGGCTCGTCCCAGTTCTTTGTGACCGTCGCGCCCACCGCCTACCTCGACGACAGACACACCATCTTCGGCCGCTGCGACGACACCAAGGTAGCCACCAAAATCTCGAAGGTGGAAACGCAGACAAACCGCGCCCTCGGGATGGACCACCGACCAAAAAAAGACGTGAAGATCAAGACCATCACATTTGAGCGGGGCAAGTAGGATGTCGCACATATCTGCGAACGCGCTGCGCCTCGGAATGTTCGCTCGCGCGACCACGCTCGTGCTCGGGAGCGTGTGCGCGTTCGCGATATCTGCGTGTGCCCGGGTGACCCCGCTCGCCGAGCCTATCCCCGTCATCGACCAGATGTGCTGCAAGGCCGCGAATGAAGAGATGACCGAGTTCGGCGGCTGCCGAGAAGACCGACGACATTGCACAGATGACGAGCCGATTTGGATCCGTGGCGCCGTGACCTGTACGGAGCACCGACCCGCGGAGTGCTTGGGAGGTCGATGCTGCAAGTATCGCCGTCGCTACGGCAGCGCAGACGCCATCCTCACCTGGGATCCACCGTCGAGTACACAAGAACCAGCGACGAGTGAGCCCCCGGAGGCCACGTCGCAAGATCCGGCCCCGGTCGAGTCCCCCGAGGGTGCACCTTCGGAGTCAGGTTCAGCCGCTCCCAGCCCGCAGTAGCGCGGATGGTCGCCACGCGAGACTTGTCCGCGCGACCTACGGGCCCGCGGGCGCCGTTTGATGAAGCGTCACCTCGACGCGCATGGCGTCGACCGGGCTCGGCGGCAACTTGAGGTCGCGCAGCGCCGCCCGCACGCAGTCGGCGTAGGCCGCCTTGGGCGCAGACATCCATCGCGTGGGGCTGCCCTTCGTCACCTCCGCCCGGAGCACGAGTGAAGCCACCGGCTCTCCCGCGTCTGCGCAGCCGGTGGTCGCCTTAAACAGCGCGGTCGGCAACACCCCCATCAGCATGTCAGCGTATCCAGGAGGAGTCGTCCCCATCATCGCCACCGCGAATGGCGACGACTCCGCCTTCACACTCCACTGATGTGTCACGGGGATGGTCTGGCTGAGCGCCTTCCAATCATCGTCTTGAGTCTTTGAGCCCGAAGACGTCCGTCCGGCCTCACCGGGGTTCGTCGGTGTCGGGCACCCCGCCAGAGCGACGCAACTGAGAAACCCGAGGCAAGTCAAAGTGAGAGCGCGATGTGGGGCGTGCATGGGGATTTTCTTTCACTGCAGACAAGACGAAGCCGCGCGAGTTTTCGCCCGCGCGGCTTCCAATAACTTCAGGTTCTAGGGCTTGTCAGCAACTTTGACGCAGGCCATGTTGCCGCTGCCATCGGGCGAGCACTCGTACATTGCGCGAAGCGCACCGAAGAGGAGTCCGTCGTTCTTGGCGACGTACAGCTTGCCGTTGTGGGAAGCCATTGCTCCGTAGCTACAGCCGACAGAAGTGGCCGCCATGGCGCCCATACAAAGAGAGATGATAAGTTTACGCATTGGTCGTCGTTCTTTCCTGGATTGAGAAGAGCTGCAAACGTGCCAGCTCGATGCGAGGAGGCTAGCGACTTCCGATCATGGATGTCAAATCTGTTGGCGAAGTTTCGCACACGCCGACGCGACACACGCCGACGTGATCCAGACGACAGTTCACCTCGCATACAATGAGCGCGTCCTTGGCATCCGAGGTTTCGCTAACGATGTTGCCTGTCCCATCAACCGTCCTGAAATGGTGGGTGAAGACCTCATCATGAGTTTATTCATCGGAAGATGTGACGCGCAGCACACCTCCTTCTCCTCTGTTTCACGAACGCACCAGCGACCGGCCCGACGTCGTCGTGCAGCCATATGCGCAGTTAGATTTGGAGGACCAGACCAGATCGTTTCCGTGATGAGACACTCGGCCGGCCGACTCACCACAGCCCTTCGCGTCAGCCTAGGTGTCGATGTCGTCGTGAGGCCGCGCCCCGTTCGAGGTAGCGGTGGAGCTAACGCGTGAGACCCTGCACCCGCCACCGGCCGATGGTCCTACCCATGACCAAAAAGATGACATCGGAACCAATCTTAAGCTCGACGACGAGACGCTCGCTGCCTTCACGAACCCCGGCGGGCAACGACCCATGGCGTCGACGAAGCTCGGCCGCCGTGCTCACTCCGACAACGGAGACGGGACCCGTGATCTCTTGCGCCAGCCCCGTGAGCAGGTCCCCCAACTCGGCGCGGCTCCGCGAAGCCACCGCGCCGCGCACATGAAACGGGAGCCCCGCCATGCTCGCTGCCGCGGTCGTGTCCCCGGCCCGCAGCAACCGGATAAAACGTCCGGCCTCCGACTTCAGCGCGGAGGCGAGGTAGGGCTCTACGGTGAGCGGCGACGATGTCCCGCTCGGTATCCGGCGCGAACCTTGGGACGTCCCGCCGCGAGCGGTGTCCCCTTGGTGCGCATGTCCTGCATGCCCGTCGGGCCCCGTCGAACCTGCCCCTGCCTGCGAGGGCCCGCGAAGGCGCTCTTGGCCCCCCGGACCGGAGCGCTGGGGCAGCGGGCCCTCTGCTCCTCCGGCGAGCGACCGTCGCCCCTCGAGCCTGCGACCGTTGGTCCCCATGACAATTTCCGTTTGGGTGTCTGGGCGATCCCCAGCGCCGGCGTTGTCGAGGATGAACGGCGTCACCCCGAAGGTTCCGCACGCCCGCGCGTCGCGGTGGAAGGTCCAGTGCATATAGACTTTGCCATTTCCGCTGCGGATGGCGCGTGGAGGCTGGGGCCACGGCCCAAGACTCGACAAAATCTCGCGAGGCGCCGCGTCGAAGGCGACGCTCCCCGAAAACCGAACCGTCGTGAGTTTATCGATGGAGCCATCCGCGTTAAGGACGACCTCAAGCCGCGTCCACAGCTTTTGATCGTTGAGGGGGTGCGATCCTCCGCGCGTATCGAGATCGCCGAGAAAACCATCGGCGTACGCCTGATGAATATCTCGGTGAATGGTCGCGATGTACCTCGCGAAGGGGTGTTTTTTGGATCGTAGGGCGGTCTGATTTCCCACCTGCACCTCTGGGGTCATGTTTTCCAGCGGAGACTGGAACCGCGCCCGAGCGTCCTCCCAAATCCCTTTTTGGCGGGTCTGCTGCGCCGCGAGGATGTCCGGCGGCGCGGTGACTGTCTCACCGATCACCGCTCGAAGCTGCTCTTGCGACAGACGAAAGGCGTCCCGCGAATCTTGATGAGAGGTGCGAGCGCGGTGGGGGTCGTTGGGGAGCGCGAGGGCGTCAGGGTTGGTCTGGGCAAGCTCTCCCACTTCGGAGAGCTCCAAGAGTTCAGCCCGCGCCTCGTCAAGACTGGGCGTCACCTCGTTGGCCTCTTCACGCGCTGCGTATTGATCGAGCGGTGCCTCTCTTGGCTGCTGGTATCGCCGTAAGTTCTCCGGGGATATCTCCAGCTTCGGCGCCTCTCGTGCCAGTTGACTCTCCGCGGTCTCGGTCTCTTGACGATCGGTCTGTGCGGCGTTGCCCGGCTCTGGATCCACCTCGGGCTCTTCGGTGGAGGGCAACTCGGTCTCCTCCGAGTCCTCCTCATAATTGGTCACCTCTGCCCGCGTCTGCTCCTCCACGTCGCGATTAACATTGGAGAGGTACTCAAAATCCTCCGGCGCCTCGGCCTCGTCCCGCTCGTCCGACTGCTCCACCATCTTGAGCTGCTCGAGCACCTGGGGTATCGGCGGGGGTTGGGGCTCTGGCTCCGGCTCTGGCTCCGGCTCTGGCTCCGGAACAAGCTCTGGCTCCGGCTCCGGAACAAGCTCTGGCTCTGGCTCTGGCTCTGGCTCCGGCTCTGGTATCTCGGGCACCTCCGGCATCACCGGCTCGGGTTCTTCGGGCTCCTCACGAAGCGAGACGATCATGGGACGCGGCGCGGGCGGTTCTGCGGGAGGGGCAGGGTCCACGACGAGCGAGGACACCCCGAGCAACGTGCCCCCCAGGTTGAGCGTGAGCGAGCAAAGCAGCAGCAACGCGGCGATCCCCGGGGGCATCGAGCGCCGGGCGCTACGCCCGAATAATGTGCTTCGCTTCACCGCCAGAGTGTAGCCTCCCCTCGTGGACTTGTGCCCGTCGACAAGCGCCGGCGCACGCGCGCCAGGCTCGCACCGCGCGCGCAGCTATCCTGCAGGCGCCTCATCCACCGGGCTCTACGGCTCGAGGGGCCTCGTGACCGATGGGTCGGCGCGCTCAACGCCTCCATTCGCCTAGTTCAAACGACGGTAGACGCCGATGACCTTGCCGAGAATATCAATGCTGCGGAATTCCTCCCGGCTGACATAGATGGGCGACATGCTGGAGTTGGCAGGCTGCAACCGAATGCGATCGCCCTCTTCATAAAAACGCTTACACGTGGCCTCACCCTCGAGCATCGCGACCACGATCTCGCCGCGCTCCGCCTGGGGCTGCTTGCGAACGAAGATGTAGTCCCCGTCGTGAATGCCATCTTCGATCATGCTGTCTCCTTGCACGACCAGCCCAAATACGTCCCGCGTCGCCACCGAACCGATAAAGAATCGATCCACGGTCACGCGATCCACGATGTGTTCTTGGGCCAGGATCGGCGCGCCGGCAGCCACACGACCCACGATCGGAATCTTTACCTTTCCGTCCTCGTAGTCCACGGGCCGAAGCGCACGCGACTTGAGCTCTTCTCGCTCGAGATATCCCTTGCGCTCGAGCGCCTTGAGATGGTCGTTGACCCCGTTGGTGGAGCGAATACCCATGTGCTCGCCAATCTCGCGAAGCGTCGGCGGATAGCCGCGCTGCTCAAGGCAGTTGGAGATGAAGTCGAGGGCTTGCTGCTGACGGGCGGTGAGGGGCTGGCGCATGGTGGAATCCTTGAAGTCCCGCGCAACGGCGGGGAGAGAATGAAGTGCGGGCGAAAAGAGGAAGAGAGCGGGAGAAAGCAGGTGCCTCAACGACGGGTCGTGAAAGCTTCAGAGGCTGTGCGCGCAAGGCGCATCACTGAACGAGTGTTTCGACTATGGAGGATCGCGATGGAAGGATCAACTCCCCACCCGAGCCGGCGTCAACTGCGAGGTGTTCAAGCTTGCAGTTCTGCGCATCTGTACGTGTAGGATGCCTGAACATCGGGAGATCTCCCAAAAAATGCGATCAATTACGATCGGTTAGCGACGGCCGGTGGCCCGTGGAATCCCGCGTTCACGCGCGTTACACGCGGTCTCTTCGGCACCCACAGGCGAGAATTCGAGAGCTCCTCTCCCTGCGCCCATCGATCCGGGACCGCCCATACGTCGCGAACCGTCACCCCCGCCATCAGCGCACATCATCACGTCATCCCCGCGCGACCTACCCCGGGGCGAGGACTCCCGAGATGCCAACCGTCAGCCAACCCGCTCGCGTGTGTCACACTCGGCGGTGCAATGAACGTCTTGTTTCGCTCCATCATCACCGGCTTCGGACTTCGCATCGGCGCCGAGATCGCCAAGAAAGTGAGCAAACGGATGTTTGCTGAAGGTTCCGACAACGACGAGGGGGATCACGAAGAGAGCCGCGCGGCCGGAGCCGACGATGACGACCTTCCAGGCGTTACGCCCGACCCCCCGGAGATCTAACGAGCCGGGCGACAGGATCCGCACAGACCGCTCGGCCTAGGGCTCGTCCCCGTCGGATCCAGGTCGCGGGCTGGAGTCCGGTGTCTCCGACCGCTCGCGCGTTCGAGTCGAGATTTCGGTCTTGGTCTCTCCAATGGTGGGACGCACTTCGCCGTCACTCGCGCGCTCAAAGCGAACCTTTGTGTGCACGTCAACGACGAGCCCCTCCACGATCTGCTGCATCAGATCGGCCACGTCCATTTTATCGAGAAAGCCGCGAATCTCCGAGGTGATAATCCGCAGCGCCTCCTCCTTGGTGGCCATGGCGACCCCAGTGACCAAGTCCTGGCTCCCGCGTCGAAACGACTGTCCCGAGCCCACCAGGTCGGCGAGCACCTTTCGAAGCCGGGCCTGCGAGCGGGCGCCCACGTCCTCGTCTTCCGCCCCGCCGGCCCCAGCACCGGCAGCACCCCCCATGTTGGAGGCGCCCTCGTTGCCGACTTTGTCTCTCTCGTCTTCGGAGCCTGTGTCCACAAACCCCACGCTATCTGTTTCCCGGTCCGTGAGCCACCCTTCGATTCACAGACGCGCGGATCCCAAGATCCCGGGGTTGTGTACCCCCTCGGGAATATGTTACGAGCGCACGCGTTCACGGGGAGACCAGAACCCGAACCTGCATTCCTGCCAAGAAGTGGGGTATCACGCCCGTTCGTGATATTCCGCTCACACCTCCTCCTACGAATTCTCGACATGCTCGCTGCCACCATCGGAAATCTCTGCGCTGTTCTCGTTACGACTGGTCTCCTCGTCGGTACGCTTCGATTCACGAATCGAGCGGCCTAAGACGGACGGCGCCTTCGCGCCGTTGAGAGAGCCCATGTCAGACGTCGACGATCAAACCCGCGAACGCGGGCAGGATGGACCGTTCGCGCACTCCAAGGCGCTGCGCTCTTCGTCTCATGACGCGAGGCGCCCGCTCACGGAGGTGAGCCTCCAGGATCTCCACGAAATCAAGCTGCTGTTGCGCAGCGAGTCGGTCATCGACTGGCACCGACTGTACATCGACGACGAATCCCAGGCCCGCAGGCTCTTTCAACTATGCGGGCTCGACGTGGATAACGACGCGGACCTGCGACGTCTGCAAGCCCTGCGGACCGAAGCCGCGAACTACATCACGACCTGTCTCAAGCTTCGGCTCGATGATTACGTGAACAACCACGCCCCGGTGGAGTCACTCCCGATGCTGGCGTCCAAAGAGGGCAAATATCAGCGAAACGCCTGCACGATGCTGAAGGTGATGCACATCATCCATCACCTCAACGCCCGCGAGCTCCGCACAGTTCTGCCCATTCCAGACAGTGAGCTCTTCGCGGAGGTCGAGTCCAGCGTGGTGCTGATGTTCGACGAGCTGCGCGCTGCCGGGGTTCCCGTGGTCGAATTTTCATGGTCGCGAAAGACTCGGGAATCGCAGGTGACCAAGCTCCTGGTCAAGCGCGAGACGAGCGCCGCTCGCATCTTCGACCGCCTGCGATTTCGCGTGATCGTCGAGAATCGCGAGGAGCTTGGCCCTACGTTGCACGTGATGCTGCATCGCTGCATCCCCTTCAACTACGTGGCCCCAGGCCAGACTGTGAACAACTTGGTGGAGACGTCGCAGCTCCAGTCCATGACCTCAAGCGGGACGGAGGAGGACGATCGGGAGGTCGACCCCACCGACACCAACGAGTTCAGCAGCCAACAGTTTCGAGTGCTGAACTTCATCGCGGATCTCCCCGTGCGCGTCGACACCCTCCTCGAGAAGCACGGCATCGAGTCACCCGAGAACAAGGGCCGGGTGGTGTTCATCCTCGCAGAATTCCAGGTGTTGGATCGGGCGACCGCCCGCCAAAACGAGCAAGGCGAGAGCGCCCATGCCCTCTACAAGCAGCGGCAGCACGGCCGAGTTCGTGAGCGGCTGTTGCGAGCGCCCGGAAAACGCGGGAGCTGAGCCCTTCACGAACGTGGCGGGGACTCAGCCCTTCACCCAGCGTGTCACACAGTTCCGGCCGTGCTCTTTGCAGTAGTACAGGGCCTGATCTGCCTTGTCCACGAGCTCTTGGCGCGCCCGCCCGTCGTCGGGGAAGGTCGCGACCCCCATGGAGAGTGTGACGTTGAAATCTCCGTTCTCCGAGTGCATCACCTGGGCGCCAACCTCCTCCCGGAGCCGGTTCGCAAACAGCTCCGCCCCCGGACCGTCGGTGTCCGGGAGGACGAGCACGAACTCCTCTCCGCCGTAGCGCGCCACGATGTCCACCTTCCGCGCCTGCGCCTCAAGAATCGCCGCCACGCGCTTGAGGACCGCGTCCCCCACGGGGTGACCGTAGGTGTCGTTGACACTCTTGAAGTGATCGATGTCGGTCAAGATGACAGAGAAGCGCTGATCGGTCCGCTCACAAAGCGCGTGAAGGTTCTCGTAGCGCTCCTGGAACGCGCGGTGGTTGGTCAGCCCGGTCAGCCCGTCGGTGGTGGCCCGCTCCTCCATCAAGCGATACATGCGGGCGTTTTGGAGGCTCGTGCTGACCTGGTGACAGATCACCCGAAGCATCTCTCGCACCTCGGAGGGGAAGTGCTGTCCCCGCTCCGAGGCCAACACCAGCGCCCCCATCGCCCTCTCGCCGTGCACCAGTGGCAGCACAAGCACACTCTTCGCGCGACGCAGTCGGGTGTCCGCATCAAAAATCACAGTGTGACCATCGAGGATCTCTCCGCTCACAGGCATGTAGTGTCGGTTTTTTACCGCCGAACTCACAAGCCCTTTCCCGTTGGAGAACGTGAGGCCCTCGAGGCGCTCCTCGACAGAGCTCCACGCGCGATCCGACTTGAGCGCTGGATCCAGGCGCGACGCCAGAATCCGGTGGTCTTCGCGGCTCTCGTCGAACACCGTGAGCGCCATCAAAGAGCAATCGCGAATCGAGGCGACCGCGTCGAAGGTCCGATCGTAGACCGCCTCAAGCGTGAGGGCTTCATTGAGCAGCTCGCTCGCCCGGTAGAACCGCTCTTGCTCGTACTTGCTCCGCTCGACCGCTGAGAACGCGCGCTCTTGCTCGATCACCCGGAGCACGTGCTCCGCCGCTGTCGCGAGCGCGGCCTGTTCTTCGTCGGAGAAGGGCCGCCCATCCACCCGGTCCGCACAAATAAAGCCACGCACGACCGCTCCTTCGAGGAGCGGTACGGCGCACAAATCCGTAATCGCCTCCGGCCCCTCGTAGTAGGGAGGCACCCGGCGGCCGTTGAGGTTCTTCAACCGCAGCGCCTTGGGGTCTCGAACAACCGCGCTCAGCACGCCTGGACCGTCGAGCAGCGGATTGGCCCGCACGAGGTCGCTCGACGTGGCGATCTCCTTGATAAATAACCTCGGCAAGTCGCGGCCGCGGCTCGCCCCACTCGAACGATCTTGGAGCCACAAGAGCGCGCAGGTGTGCAGGTTGAGCGACGAGCGCAGCAGCTCGATCGTAAAAAACAGCTGGTCATGGATGCCGTCGACGGCCGCCCGAGCCATGCGCAATTCCTCTTGCTCTCGCGTCCGCGCCGCGCGGCTCTCCGGCGGCAGCTGGGAGGCGATGAGGCGAAAATCTCGCGCCTCCTGGCGCATCTGAGCCAAGTCGAGCTCAAGCCTGCGGACGTGTTCACCGCGCAAGCGCCGAGCGAGCCCCCCCAAGACCAGCCGATTCCCGGCCCCGAAAAACAAGATGGCGACTGCGTGATACAGGCCGAGCGACCAGCTCACGCGCGGCGACGCCAACTCGACCAGCACCTCGAGTACGC
>CALKDV010000174.1 GCA_938084085.1 uncultured Nannocystaceae bacterium | reverse complement strand
ATGGGGATTCTGAACATCACACATCTGTTCGGTGTGGGCGCGGTTCGAGACACAAAGAAAGTCGAGGTGGTGGTGGAACTCAGCGACCTGCATGAGGACGACTACGATCGGCTCGGGACCGAATCGACGACCTGGCCTATCCTCGGAATCGACGTGCCCTTGGTGAGGATCCCGCTGCGGGCCGGGAGGAATATCGCGTCCCTCATCGAGGTGGTGGCTCGGAACCAGCTGCTCAAACATCGAGGACACGACTCCGCACGCGAATTTCAGGAGATGGTGGCGAGCAAGATCGCGGCGGCCACGGTGTTGCCGGCGAGCGAGTTGGAGTAATGACGGACGACTTCATTGCCCCCGACGGCGCGGTCGAGCTCGTGGTGGTCACGGGCCTCAGCGGCGCTGGAAAGAGCACGTCGCTCAACGCGCTCGCCGACGTGGGCTACTACTGCGTGGACAACCTACCGACCTCCATGGTTCCTGAACTCATCGAGACGCTCCGTTCCCAGGGCCAGTTGCGCGTGGCGGCGGGCATCGACGCGAGAGGCGTGGCGCACGTGGAGGGGGTATTGGACCTCCTGACTGAGATTTCCAAGAGGGGAGACACTGCGCGGATAGTCTTTTTGGAAGCGCGGGACCAATGCCTCCTCCGTCGGTTCTCCGAGACCCGGCGGCTGCATCCGTTAGGATTTTTGCCGGATGCGATTCACTCCGAGCGCGCCTTGCTCGACCCGCTGCGGAACATCGCTGAAGAGGAGATCGACACCTCTGACATCTCGGGGCGTCAACTTCGCAATCGAATTAAAGACCTCTTCACGTCGAGCGGAAGTCTCAACGTTGCAGTGACTTCGTTTGGGTTCAAGCACGGGTCGTTGGCTGGGGCGGAGCTCCTGTTCGACGCGCGGTTCTTGGAGAACCCCTACGACGTCGAACAGCTCCGCGCGCTGACGGGCTTCGACGCGCGCGTCTTCGACTTCGTGATGAGGCAGCCAGACGCCGTGGCCTTGGTCGATTTGATCGAACGACATCTCCGGTTCCAGATCCCGCGAACGGTGCTCGAGGGGCGGGCGTACCTGAATATCGGCATCGGCTGTACGGGCGGCCAGCATCGTTCGGTCTCGTTGGTTCGTGAACTCGCCGCTCGCTTTGAGGCACGACCCGTCGACCCGGAGCAGCGCGTCACGTGTCGATACTTTCACCGCGACGCCGGAGTGAGCCCATGACCTCGAAACAGCCGGTGGACGAGGGCGAACCAGCTCCCGAAGCACGTGCAGGCGAGGCGCTATCGGTGATTCTCGTGGGGCATGGAGACACGGCGTCGGCGCTGCTCACCGCCGCCCGGGATATCTGTCCGCATGGACTTGAAGATGTTCACGCTGTTGACGCGGGGAGTGGTGATTGTGCGGCGCTCTCGGAGCGGATGGGAGCCCTCATGGAGTCGGTGCCAGACCATCACGACATGCTGCTGATCGTGGATATCGTGGGGTCGAGTCCCTGGCGACGGTGCGTGAACTCTACGATGGACCGCCGCGCTGCCATCGTGTTGGGGGGACTCTCCATTTCGATGCTGTTAAAACTCGCCATGGTTGATCGCCGTGGAATGGACGCAAAAAGCGTGGCTGATGCTTGCGCGGGGTCAGCGAAGCGTGCCATTGTCGTGTCGAACGTCTCCGCGGAGGGCTGACACACTATGGGATCCACTACGGTAACCGGCGACCACGCCATCGTGAACGACCTTGGTCTGCACGCGCGGCCCGCGAGTAAACTCGTGGCGCTCGCGAACAAGTTCTCCTGTGAGGTCTTCATCGCGAAGGGAGAGACGGAGGTCAATGGAAAGAGCATCCTCGGGGTGCTGATGCTGGCGTGTCCGAAGGGCGGCACGATCCGGCTGCGTTGCGTCGGCGAGGATGCACAGGAAGCGCACGACGCCATCGCGGAGCTAATCCGTGGCGGATTCGGAGAGTCGTGACAGGCGAGCTCCCGAACGCGGACACGAATGAACGGTTAGAGCGTCGGGGTGCCGCGGCCAGCCCTGGGATCGGTATTGGCCCAGCGTATGTCGTGGACCGGCGGCGGGTGCAGGTCCCGCACCAGAAGATTGAGAGGTCGGAGACGGAGGCTGAGGTCACCAGGTTTCGTACGGCGCTCCGCGAGACCCACGATCAAATCGAGGGGGTCAAGAGCCGGCTTGGTCACGGTCAGCACCGCCAGATCCTCAAGGCGCAGCAGCTGATGCTCCGCGACCCCGACCTGATCCAGCGCACGGAGCGGCTGATTCAAGATGAGTGCCTCAACGCGGAGTGGGCGGTGGCGCGGGTCTCCGATCAGATTCAAGAGCGCTTCGACGCCATCGAGGATGAGTATCTAGCGGCGAGGCAGTTTGATGTTGCGTTTCTAACCGAGCGTATCTTGCGGACCCTTTTGGGTACAAATCCAGACGAGATCCATCCACCGGAAGGTGCGGTCGTGATCGCCCACGACCTCAGCCCGGCCGACACGGCGCAGCTGCATGAGCGGAACGTCGCGGCGATCGTGACCGACGAGGGGGCGCCAACCTCCCACGCGGCGATCACCGCGAGATCGCTTGAAATCCCCGCGATCGTAGGGGTGGACGACATCGTCGAGCAGCTGGAGTCCGGGGTGATCGTGGCGGTGGACGCGGTGCATGGCCGCGTGATCATCAATCCGAATGAAGAGGACCTCGTCAAGTTGGCCGAGGAGACGCGGCGATATGAGGAGTTCGAGGACCGAATCCTCAAGGAGCGAGCGCTGCCAGCGGTTACGCAAGACGGCCACCGTATCCGTCTACGATCCAATATTGCGATGCCCTCAGAGCTGGAGTCTTCGCTGTCTCATCGGGCGGAGGGCATCGGCCTGTATCGAACGGAGTACTTGTTCCTCGGGCGAGATGCGGCGCCGACCGAAGAGGAGCACTACCAGGTGGCGAAGCACGCGCTCGCCCAGAGCGCGCCGTTCCCCGTGTTGATTCGCACCTTCGATCTCGGCGCGGACAAAGAGAGCAAAGTGTTTCGTGCGGCCCACGTTGAGGCCAATCCCGCGTTGGGGATGCGTGGGACTCGGCTGGCGCTGAAATATCGAGACGAGTTTCGTAATCAACTGCGTGGGATCTTGCGGGCCGCGGTGCACGGGCCCTTGCGAATTATGCTTCCTCTCATCAGCGGACTTGAGGAGTTTCATGAGGCCTTGGCGGTCATCGACGAGGCGAAGGAGCAACTCAACGACGAGGGGATCGCGCATTCGGACGACGTCCCGATCGGCGTCATGATCGAGCTTCCCTCGGCGGCGCTGGTCTCAGATGTGCTGGCCGATCACGTTGATTTCATGAGCATCGGTACGAACGATTTAATTCAGTACACCCTTGCCATCGATCGTGAGAACGACGAGGTGAATTATTTGTACCAGCCGCTGCACCCGGCCATCGTCCGTCTGATCCGCACTGTGTGCGAGGCGGGGAAGCGCAGCGGTGTTCCGGTGTCTGTGTGTGGGGAGATGGCCGCGGACCCGATGTTCACGTGGGTTCTGGTGGGGATGGGCGTCGAAGAACTCTCGATGCAGTCGGTCTCCATTCCACTCATCAAGCAGCTGCTGCGTCTCTCCTCGTTGACGGAGATGGAGGAGCTCGCGAACTCGGTGCTTCAGGCTGCGACCGCGGATGAGGCGGTGCGGGTGGTTCACGACCGGATGCTTGACCGCTTCCCCGAGCACATGCAGCACCGCGCGGGGGTGGACGAGGATGAGCCGCCTCAGGTCGAGGAGTCCTCGTGAACCGGCGCGAGAGTGCTACCATGCCCCGAGATGCGCCGACGCGATCGACACATCGCCGCATTGGCCCTCGGTAAGCGGACAGCGCGGCGTCTCGCGACGGCCTTCATGGCCTGGTGTGTGTTCATCGCGTGTGTGTGGATGCCAGGCGTCGCCTCCGCGAACCCGGATCTCCGGTGGCGTTCGATGACGACCGAGCACTTTGTCATTCATTATCAAGACCAACTCGCGGAGGCGGCGGAGCGGGTCGCGCTGCAGGCGGAGCGGGCGCATGAGGAGGTGGGCGCGCTCTTTGGCCATGTGCCGCGTCGTCGAACCCACGTTGTTATGGTTGACGATACGGACCTCCCGAATGGTTCCGCGTCCGTGGTGCCATATCCGCGAATCACCCTAAACGTGACGGCCCCCGACTCCATGAGCGTCCTCGGTGGATATGACGACTGGCTCAACATTTTGGTGACCCACGAGTTTGTGCATATTGCCCATCTCGACACCAGCAGTGGAGTACCGGAATTCTTCAATAAGATTTTTGGACTCGGGAATCTGGGGAAGATTTACTCGCCCAATGTGATCCAGCCGCGCTGGATCATCGAGGGGATCGCTACCTTCTATGAGTCCGATCTCGGGAGTCAGGGGCGTGATCGCTTCGCGCAGTTCGAGATGTACCTCCGGATGGCTGTGCTTGAGGGGCGTCTTGAGAGCCTCTCCCAAGTCACGAACAGCTCTCGGATCTTCCCCTATGGCTCCTCTGTTTACCTGTACGGGCTCCACTTCATGAAATACCTGGTGCTCACCTATGGGCGCGAGACCTTCGCCGAGCTGAGCAAGTTGTATGGGAGTCGGCTGATTCCCTTTGGGATCAATCGAGCTCTTGAGGACATCATCGGTATCGGCTTCGACGAACTCTGGCTTGACTTCTTAGCGGCCTCAAGACGCACCTATGAGGCTCAGGCCCGTCAGATACGGACCCAGGGGCTCCGCCAGGGGAGACGGATCACCTTCAGCACAAACGCCGCCACGTCTCGCAACCACACCCGATATCCGGTGTGGACTGAGAACGACGAATGGATCTATTTTTTCGAAGATGACGGCCACTCACGGCCTGGAATACGTCGGGTTCCGCGACGAGGCGCGAGGGTGCGAGAGGGGGTGGGGATCGGTGCGCAAGGGCAGCAAGATGGCGTGGAGCGGGTGTTCTCTGCGCCTCAGGCGACCCCGATCTCTTTCGTAGGCGATGGACCGGCGTTTGTCTTTGATATGCTCGGTGTGCACGATCTTCGCTATCGCTGGAGCGACCTGTATCGGTGGGCACCCGGCGCGGATCCGCTCGACGGCGCGGAGCAACTCACGGTCGGCCTCCGGGCACGCGAGCCGGATGTCTCTCCCGACGGTCGCACGGTGGTGTTCGCGCGAAACGACGTCGCCCAGTCACGGCTCGGCTTCCTCGACCTTCGGACCAAACATACAACGGAGGTGGGCCCGTCAGAACGGTACCAACAGGTTTATACGCCTCGATTCTCTCCCGACGGACGCTCCGTGGTTTATGGGGCGTGGCATGACGGGGGCTACCGAGACATCTACGTCTACGATGTCGCCAGCGAGAAATCTCGAGCGCTGACGCGTGACCGCGCGAGCGATCAATCGCCGTGTTGGAGTCCCGATGGTAGGACGGTGTTCTTTAGCTCGGATCGGACGGGGGTGTTCAACATCTACGCCGTGGACGTCGAGGATGGGGAGGTTTGGCAGGTCACAAATGTCCTCGGAGGAGCCTTTGAGTGCGCGGTGAGCCACGACGGCGCGACCTTGGCGTACGTTGGCTTCACCGCGTCTGGCTTCGACCTCTGGTCCATGCCGCTCGTTCGAGAGGAGTGGACACCGGCGATGAACGGCGACATGGACTACCCCGTGGCGCCCGTCTTTGACGCGGACGGGGCGTCTGACCGGGCCGGCGGCGGGGACGTCGCGTCGATGACCGCAGTGAACTCGGTTGGCGTGACACCGTCGGCGTCACCGGAGCCCTCGGAGCCACCGACGCAGAGGCGATATCGACCCCTCAAGACCATGTTCCCGCGGGTGATCATGCCGACGGCGTTTGAGTTTTCATCCAGTGACTTCCTCACAGATATCGGCGTGTCGACCGAGCTCTCTGATGTGGTAGGCCTGCATCGCCTGTCTGGAACGTTTCGGTGGCTGCTAGACTACGAGCGACCAGCGGGTTCGGTACAGTGGACATGGCGACGGCCCTTTCCGACCTTCAGCGCCGCGTTTGGGAGGACCTTCCGAGTCCGAGGGGGGTACGACCGATATCTCTATAGTGAGGAAGACTCGCAACTGTACCTGGCCTCGGAGTATTTGGAGCGCTCGACCCAGGCCACCGCGGGACTCGTGGTGCCGATCATCAGCCACCCCGTCCACCGGGCCAACGCCAGCTTTGACTATCGCTTCACCCGCTACGACAACCTCGACGCGACGACGGTCGTGGACCCGAACGCGCCCGTGCAGTCACAGCCAGAGGTGGGAGACCTCGCGGGCGCGACGATGCGGCTGAGTTATTCCAATACGAGGACGAACCAGTTTAGCTACTACGCGGAGACGGGGCGCAGGGTATCCATGGCAGTGTCCGTCTTCGACGAGGCGCTCGGTGGTGACTTTCGGGACCTGCAAGCGCGGCTGACGTACTCCGAGT
>CALKDV010000173.1 GCA_938084085.1 uncultured Nannocystaceae bacterium | reverse complement strand
AGAAGGCCACCAAGAAGAAGGCCACCAAGAAGAAGGCCACCAAGAAGAAGGCCACCAAGAAGAAGGCCACCAAGAAGAAGGCCACCAAGAAGAAGGCCACCAAGAAGAAGGCCACCAAGAAGAAAGCCGCCAAGAAGCCCGCGAAAAAGCGCGCGAAAAAGTAGCTGACCTCTTGTCAGATTTTCGCCGTCACGGATCACCGTGGCGGCGAAGTTTTTTTCTGCACTCGACGTTCAGAAAATGTGGGCCCGTGCGGGTGCCCCCCGCAGCGGTGACGCTAGGCGAGCTGAGACGTCGCCTTGTGGAAGTTTCGGAGATTCGAAAACGCTCGTGGGCCGGAGAAAACGACCCGCGCCAGCTGATCGCTGAAACAGTCCTCGAGTACAAACGCCAGCGACTCAGCCTGCGCGTGGCCGAGGTGCACAGCCTGTCCAGCGCCGCCGACCCGCACCCAGGCGCTGTCGGCGGCCACGCCGCCAGCGTCGCTGACCTCCGTGTCGGACAACACGCCACGCGCGGAAGTTCCTCCCACGACGGACATGATGTCTTGCGGGGTCCAGAGTCCGGTCGGTTCCCAGACGAGATCGATCTCCCGGCTCGCGCACCGCTCAAAGAATCCGCGGACTCGGCGACGACCTACCGCGCCGGGGGTCATGGACGCCGGCGTGCCGAGAATGAGGGAGCTGCCGCCAAGCTCACCCAACGCTCGTACGGAGGCGTCGAGGGCGGCGTCGCAGCTCGACGTATCTTGGAGGTGACCGCACGGTCCAGACTCAGCGTCGATTTGTAAGGTACGGGTGCCCCTCCCAGGCAGCGCATCTTCTTGGCGATGGGTGAGGTAGTGCCACGCGTACAGCCCAAGTCTCGCCTCCGAGGGCAGCCGACGCTTGAGCTGCGCAGCCAACCGCGTGGCCCCTTGTCCCCGCGGCATGTTCAACAGCGTGCCACGCAGCCACACCTCATGGAGCGGGAGGCCCCGAGCGAATCGAGGAATCTCTTCATGATCTTGAATCACCGCTGCGAACTGAAATTTTGGCACCAGGAGACGCTAGCGGAAAGCGCTGGTCAATTCTAGTGTGACCGGTGGCGGAACCAGCCATCGGCCCGCCCCATCTCTAGGAAGCCCATGAAACTTTTTATCGACACCGCAGACACTGACGAGATTCAACGGGCCGCCGCCATGGGCGTCCTCGATGGCGTCACAACAAATCCTTCCCTCATCGCAAAAACCGGAAAGCCGATGCGCGAGGTCCTGGAGACGATCTGCTCCCTCGTGGAGGGTCCTGTCAGCGGTGAGGTCTTCTCGACCGAGTACGACGCGATGCTGCGCGAGGCGGAGGGGCTGGCGACCATTGCTCCCAATCTGGTGGTTAAGGTCCCCTTGATCCCCGAGGGCATCCGGCTGGTGAAAACTCTCACGGAGAGGGGTATCAAGACCAACGTGACGTTGTGCTTCAGCCCGCTTCAAGCGCTCATGGCGGCGAAGGCAGGAGCGACCTACATCAGCCCATTCGTCGGCCGTCTCGACGACATCGGTCATGATGGGATGGGCTTGGTGGAACAGATCGTCGAAATCTACGGGAACTACGGCTACGAGACGGAGGTTCTCGTAGCGTCTGTGCGCTCGCCGACCCACGTGGTGGAGGCGATGAGAATTGGCGCTCACGTCGCGACGGTGCCCTTCGCGGTGATCGACCGTTTGATGGCTCATCCGCTCACCGACCGCGGTCTCGCGCGCTTCATCGAAGACGCGAAAAAAATACCGGCGGACGCGCGCTGAGCGGCATGTCTATGCAGACTCAAGCGTTCCGCGAAACTTTGGCAAGGCGACCGTGACGGTGGTTCCCTTGTCGACGACGCTCGACAACATAATTTCGCCACCAAGGGACCGCGCGATGTCCCGAACGACTGGCAAGCCGAGCCCGGTGCCAAGGCTTCCCTTCGTCGTATAAAATGGATCGAAGACCCGATCGACGTTCTCTTGCGAAATTCCCCGTCCGTCGTCTTTCACGATGAGAAGCACCCGATCTCCATCTTCATGAAAAGAGACCTCAATCGCCCCCCGATGTCCGCCGCCCCCATCGAACAGCGCGTCCAAGGCGTTGGTGAGCAGGTTCATCACGATTTGATAGATCTCGTCCTTGTCACCAAAGACGGTGATGTTGTCGGCCGAGGCCTTGATGGTGAGCTCGAGTCGACGAACCTTTCCCGCACGGCGCAGCGCGACGAGCACTTCGTCCACTGACTTTTGAAGCAAGACGGCGCCACGGCTTCGAATCCGCGGACGCAACGGAGCCAGGATCTGATCGACATGCTCTCGGATCCGCCGCGCCGAGTCGTGCAACAGGGCAGCCATGGGGTCGTCGTCCTCTGATTTGTCATGCAATGAGAGGTAGCCGATGAGCGGCCCCAAGTCGTTCTTGATCTCATGAGCGGCGCTCCCCGCGAGGATTCCTACGGTGGCGAGCCGCTCCGCTTGTTGGAGTTGCAACGACAGCGCCTCTCGCCTCGGATCGTGGTGCACCAGCGCGACCGCGTAAGCCTGCTCCGTGGGGACGTCGGTGGCTGGCATCTGACATCGGAAGATTCGAACGTCGCACAGATGCCGCGGTCCTGTTCGCTCGGAGAGGACCATGGATCCGTTCCATTGATCCTCAGCGCCCTCTCCCGTGAGCAGCTCCCCGACCTTGCGTGACAGCATCCCCTCCGTCGGATGGGCTTGAAAAAAGTTGTCCACCGGTTGTCCGATGACCAATCGTGGCGCCATGTCCAAGAGCTCGAGGAAGCTGTCGCTCGCGTCCACGACGCGTCCCTCATGATCAAGGACCACGATTCCCTCTGCCGCGCGATTAAATAGCAGCGCCAGCAACGCCGCTCGCTGCCCGCTGCGGCTGGCAGCCTCTCGTTGTGTGGCGAAGGCTGCGTCTTCTCGCTGCTGCGCGGCGAGGAGACCGAGGCTCTCCGTGGTCGCGCGTTTCGTAGCTTCGACCAGGTCTGCGGTGGCAATTGGCTTGGTCAGATAGTCGAACGCGCGTTCACGAAGCGCGGACTGAACGGACTCAACGCGATCGTCTGCGGTCACCACGACGACGGGGATGCTCGAGAGGTTCCCCTCGAGTCCTCGGAGGAGGTCAAAGCCGCTCTCACCGACGAGGCCAAGGTCAGTGATGATGACGTCGATTCGCTTTTTCTCGAGGATCTCAAGCGCCAACTTTATATTGTCGACGGGATAGACCTCGTAGCCGTCGCCCTCGAGTGTATGCGCGTACAGCAGCCTGGTCGACTCATCGTCTTCGACGATGATGACGCTCTTGTGTGTCTCGCTCTCTGGAGGTTCAGTTGGTGCGCTCACAGCTGCTCTTTCGGCAGGAAGAGACGGAGGGTCAAAGTGGAGGGGTCTTCGAGTTTCACCCCGAAGTCGAGCGGACACCGTGAGGCTCCGACGATGCGCGCTTGGTACTCTTCTGCGATCGGCGCGCTCTCCTGCTGACCGTCACAGATCTGAACAAACTGGAGTCGCCATGTGACGGACTCGTTGTCGCTTTGCGCCGACTCGAGAAGTTCGTAGGACACGTTCGGCGCGTGATGCGTGACGGCGATCGCACCCAGGACGAAATCTGTCATCACGAGATGCAGGGGTCCTCGAATCTCCGCGCATGTGGTGAGCAGGCTCTGGGATTCGCGAGACCATTCGACCTGTTGACGAGCGCGTCGACGGGCCAGAACTTGATGCACGGCGTGTGCGACGATCTGGGGTTCTCGTGGCCGGTTAGCTCCGGGCGAATGTCGCACGAAGTCTCCGAGATCCTTCACCAGGACTCGCATGCGCTCGCCGGCCTCCGCGGCTTGGGTGACCCGCACGTGCGCGGGGTGACTCGGTTCCACGAGGTCGCCGAGTATCTCAAGCAAGACCCCAATGGTCTGTAGAGGGTTGCTGATGTCGTGGGAGGAAATTCCCAGGAGCTCATGGAGCGTAGCGCTCGCCGATGGAATTTCCATCGAGTCCGTCGGACCTTTAGCGCTATCATCTCGCGTCACCCTCCGTACATAGGACGTGATGCGAGAACTGTAAAGAGTCGTCTATCGGGGGCGGGCTGGGGAAAAAAGAGGACGCGGTGGGGCACACCCTGGTGACCGGGCCACGGCAAGGGTGGTAGGTTCATTTTGCGTTGCGTTCAGTACGGCAGCATGTAAACCCACTGGGGCTCAATTTCCAGACGGCTCGGGCCGAGGCCTACGCGCGTCCGCAGGGGTTGTCGACGACAGAGCCCCTGGAGGTGGAACTCGGGTGTGCCGACGCCCAGTTCGCGTTTGAGTTGGCGCGGCAGCGGCCGGAACGACCCGTCGTGGGCCTGGAGATTCGTGAGAAGCTCGTCGAGATCAATCGACGGAAAGCGATTCGAGAGGGTCTTTCGAACCTTTACTTTGGCTACGTCAACCTCAACGTTGATTTGGATCGGGTGTTTGAGGCGGACGAGGTCGCGCGCTTTCACCTGCTGTTTCCAGATCCTTGGTTTAAGGCGCGGCACCAAAAGCGCCGGGTGCTCGATGAGCGGCTGTGCCAGACGCTCGCGCAGCAGCTGCGCCGCGGAGGTGAGGTGCATATGGCTTCCGATGTGTTTGAGATTGCCCTGGACGCCATGGAGGTCTTTGAATCCTCGCAGGTCGTGGCGATGGGATTTTTGAACCTGGCGGGTGCGTGGAGTTTCTCTCGAGAGAATCCGACGGGGATCGCGAGCAAGCGTGAGGAGACCACGCTCGCCCGGGGCCAGCGTGTGTGGCGGCTTCGTTATCAGTGGCAAGCCCCCGGCGAGGAAGCACGATTGGCGCCGCTACTGTAGGGACTCGATGGTGGGACGCGCGAGGGCGTCGTCGAGGGCGGCACAGGCGCGGTACCGTTGACCCGCCATCCGGGCGGCCTTGTCATCCTCTTTCTCGGTCGCGGCGGTGACCTGCGCCGCGAGGGTGTCGACGCAGGCACAAAAGCCGATGGCCGCCTGTCGCGTCTGCTCTGCGGCGCATCGGCGGTGCTGTTCGAGGAGCATCCATGACGAGAATTGACTTTGGCAATCAAGGGAGGGGAACTCCGCTGGAATTGCGCACCCACAAAGGGCCTCGTCGCGGTCCACATCGAGGGCGTCGACGCACAAGGTCTTCATGAATTCGTCGTCGACTCGGAGCTGGGCATCGAAGGCGCCAATTCCCCCCATGATTTGTCCATACAGGCTCGGCAAGAACACGAGGCCGAGACCGAGCCCGAGCGGGGAGGCGACCAACAATCCGAGCAAGATACCCCGCCATCGGGACTTGGGCGGATCGTCGATATCAGCCATGACCGGCATGGGGCAACCTACCAAGACAGGAGGTCGCGCGCTGGCCCAGGCGTCGTAATGCGCCAAACACGGGCCATCGCGGGCCAGATCGGCGGGGTATGCGGCGTGCGGCCTCGCCGGTCGCGCCAGGTGCGGCGTCCGGGGAGACCGCCACGGTATCTTTGGAACGACAGGACCGTGTTTCGCGAGGCGGACAGATGGGATACCCTCAGGCTACTTCGGAGCTTCGATGCGTTCAGGTAATCTTACTCAAATGGGTCTTGCCACACTCGCGAGTGTTGGCTTCTTGTCAGTGCAAATCCCGGTGGCCACCGCCCACACAATGGAGCCCGCGCCCGCAGCGGAGGCGCCTGCAGCGGAGACGCCCGCAGCGGAGGCGCCCGCAGAGGAGGCGCCCGCAGAGGAGACGCCAGCAGAGGAGGCGGCCGCCGAGGATGCCGCCGCCGAGGATGCGGTCGCCGAGGAAGCGGCCACCGAGGAAGCAGTCGCAGAGGAAGCAGTCGCCGAGGAAGCGGTCGCCGAGGAAGCAGTCGCCGAGGAAGCGGTCGCCGAGGAAGCGGTCGCCGAGGAAGCGGTCGCCGAGGGGGATCCGGATGATGATTCGGGGGACGACTCCGAGGACGACGCATTGCTGGCGGAGATGACCAGTGACGATGATTTTTCCCTCGACGATGGGGCCCCAAAGCGGACCGGAAAGGGCATGCTCATCGCAGGCGGCAGCGCCCTCGGTGCCGCCGCGATCCTGGTGGGAATCACCTTCCCCGTGACGAGGTGCCCTGTCGAGGGGGAGACCTGCAAAGCGGGAGAGCAGCGCGAGTTGTTTTTGGCGAGCGCTGTGGCGATGGGGACCCTCGGTGCCATCTTGCTCACCGCCGGTATCGTCACGAAGATCAAATCAAATCGCTCGAGGGAAGATAAAGCTTCTGCTGTCCTGGCGCCGACCTGGATGCCGTCTGGCGCGGGCCTCGCAGCGGTCGGACGCTTCTAACCTCGGGAGCTCTTCCCCGTGCGCGGATGAAGCGTTGAGGCCTGGTGTTCCCAGGCCTTCATGAGGGAGCGCGCTCGCAATTCACATTCGTGTGAAGTCGTCGCCTCCAGCGCAGCGATCGCCGCGATCGCTGCGACACCCGCGGCGCGGACTTTCGAAGCTCGTGCCTCGGTGATACCGCCGATGGCCACCACAGGCCCGCGATAGTAGGCGCACGCGCGCTCCAGGGCCGCTGCGCCGGTGACCTCGGCGGTGTCCGACTTTGTGTCCGTGGGGAAGACGGGTCCAAAACCGATGTAGTCGGGCTTCTCCAGGGCTGCGGCTCTGACTTGAGTCAGCGTGTGGGTCGACAAGCCGACGCCGCGGCCGAGGCCGCGCAGCTCACGGAGCGCCGATCGACCTGCGGGAGACTGTCGTGAGGCGTCATAGTCGTCTTGTCCAAGGTGGACGCCCCAGATCCCCTCCAGGGGCGTCGCCGCCACCTCGACGTCGTCATTGATGACGAGGGAGACCCCGAGACTGTGAGCGATGGGCGCCAAGAACCGCACCTGCTGCGTTCTCTCTTCGCGAGAGGCGCCCTTGGTGCGCAGCTGAACAAAGCGGACGCCGGCGGCGGCCCATGCCCGAAGCCGATGCTCGGGAGGCGCGGCCGCGGCCGAGGGATGGTTCAAGATGGCATACACGCCCCGTGGCGAGGCGAGCGTCTGCGGAATACGGGGCACGACAGGGGCTGCGTACCACGCAACGAAGGAAGCCGCGAGCATCTGGGGCGAGGGTTGCTATGGTGCCCCCATGACGAAGGACAGGGGCGACGTGGACGGCCTGTCGATGGCGACCGAGACGCCGTCGACGTCCACGGCATGGGACCTTGAAGACGAGGTGCGCCCGGAGATCGCGGCGGACCGAGATTTTGAGTTGGTGACGAAATTCGAGCCCGCGGGGAGCCAGCCCCAGGCCATCTCGGAGCTGACAGCAGGGCTCGTCGAGGGCGCGCCCCACCAGGTGCTGTTGGGTATTACGGGCAGCGGGAAAACCTTCACCATGGCGAACGTGATCGCGAAGGTGCAGCGACCGACCCTCGTCCTCGTGCACAACAAAACCCTGGCCGCGCAGCTGTACGGGGAGTTCAAGGCCCTGTTCCCGCACAACCGGGTCGAGTACTTCGTCAGTTACTACGACTACTATCAGCCTGAAGCGTACGTGCCGTCTACGGACACCTTCATTGAGAAGGACTCGAATATCAACGACCAGATCGACCGCATGCGTCATGCGGCGACCTACGCGTTGTTGAGTCGCCGGGACGTGATCATCGTGGCGAGCGTCTCTTGCATCTTCGGTATCGGCGCGGCCGAGGCATACTACGGGATGGTGGTCCCGATCTCTGTGGGACAGCGGATGGATCGTGACGCGCTTTTGCGACGCCTCGTGGAGATGCACTACGAGCGAAACGACGTTGATTTTCATCGAGGTACGTTTCGCGCGAGGGGTGATGTGGTCGAGATTTTTCCGCCTTACGAAGATTCTACTGCGGTCCGAGTTGAGTTTTTTGGAGATGAGATTGACAGCTTGACTGAGGTGGACGTGCTCCGGGGCACCTCGCGCGGTGAGATGAACCGCGTCACAATTTTTCCGGCGAGTCATTACGTGACGCCCAAGGATCAACTGAAGCGCGCGATCGATGGGATACGAGTCGAGCTTCGGGAGCGACTCACAGAACTCAGCGAGGGCGAGCGTGTTCTTGAGGCCCAGCGCCTCGAACAGCGCACGATGTTTGACCTGGAGATGCTCGAGGAGATGGGCCGCTGCGCGGGGGTGGAGAACTACTCGCGTCACCTCACCGGACGGACCGCGGGACAGCCTCCGCCGACACTCGTTGACTACTTCGCGGACGACTTCCTCATCTTCGTCGACGAGTCCCACCAGACGGTGCCGCAGATTCGCGCGATGTACAAAGGCGACCGCAGTCGCAAGCAGACCCTGGTGGAGCACGGATTTCGCCTGCCCTCCGCCCTCGACAACCGACCGCTGCGGTTTGAGGAGTGGGCGCTGCGCGCCAAGCAGACCATCTACGTGAGCGCCACCCCGGGGAATTACGAGCTCGAAAAGACCGAGGGCGTCGTGGTGGAACAGCTGATCAGGCCTACGGGGCTGCTTGATCCGGAGATCGAGGTGCGGCCCATCGCGGGGCAGGTGGACGACCTGCATGACGAAATTACGAAGGTTGCTCAAGGTGGGGAGCGTGTGTTGGTCACGACGCTCACCAAGCGGATGGCGGAGGACTTGACGGAGTACTTTGGCGAGCTTGGGGTGCGCGTCCGATACCTTCACTCCGACGTCGACACCCTCGAGCGCATCGAGATTCTTCGAGAGCTGCGCTTGGGATCGTTTGACGTCCTCGTGGGCATCAACCTGCTCCGGGAGGGGCTCGACATCCCCGAGGTGAGCCTGGTCGCGATCTTGGACGCCGACAAAGAGGGTTTTTTACGCGAGGGGAAGAGTCTGTTTCAAAGCTGCGGTCGCGCGGCACGAAACCTCAACGGTCGCGTCATCATGTACGCCGATCGCGTCACCGCGTCGATGGAGGTGGTGATCTCGGAGACCAAGCGGCGCAGAGCGCTCCAGGTAGCCTTCAATACCGAGCATGGGATTTCGCCTCGTTCAACTACCGCGGCCATCTCGCCCATCGAGATTGACAAGGACGCGGGAACTGGAGACGCGGCCGTTTCCCGCGGAGGTCGCGGGCGCGCGATCGATGCGCCCGTCGGCGTGGTGGAGGCGCCTGTCGAAGAGATGACGTTGCCGGAGCTGGAGGCGTCGATCGCCGGGTTGCGTGCGACGATGACGGCGCACGCGGAGGCGCTCCGATTCGAGGACGCCGCCCGCGCCCGAGATCGCCTCCAGGTACTCGAGGCCCACAAGCTGGCGATGATTCATTAGCTCTGTTGGGCCTGGTGCGATCTCCGCTTGAGTTCGGGACCTGGGCTGGCGAAACTAGGATGCCATGGAGGACTTCGATACGAGACTGGGTCAATTCTTCGCGGACCTCGGCCGGAGGGTGCGGATCGCACGTGAGCGACGTGGGCTGACGCAGGTCGAGGCGGCGTCGGCCGCCGAGCTGACGCCCAACGTGTGGTCCAAGCTTGAGAACGGACGCTTCGTGAACCCGGGGCTGCGCACCCTGGCCCGCGTCGCCTGGTCGTGGGATGGGTCCGTGGCGGACCTGCTGTCCGAGGGGCCTCGCCCCGTCGACACGCCGAGGTTGAGGCACCGCGCCCAACTCGCGGCGCTCGTCCGGCGCGCTGACGACGATCAACTTCAGTTGATCGTGGCCTTGGCCCGCGCGGTGGTGACCCAAGACGCAGGTGCAGCCTCAGAGCGAGAGGCGTAGACCTCAGGTGGAGGTGGCCATGATGCCGTGGATTTCATCATCTGTGAGGATGTGATCGCAGGCCTTGGCGTGATCGAAGATCGCGCGGACCCGCGAGGGGGTCGCCTCGATGCCGCGTTGTTCCAGCCAGAACACCACGTTGCTCTCCCCAGACATGAACCCGACCTCTACCGCTTGGCCGCGTCCAAACCATCCCGCGGGGACCCCGGAATAGACGCGATCCGCAAGCTCCTTGTCGCCTTTTTTGATGGCTTTGATAATGGCGGCGGCGTGGACGCCTGTGGCGGTGCGGAACGCGTCCTCCCCCACGAGCGGGTACTGGAAATGGATCGGCACGTCGCAGGCCCGCGCGACGGTCGTGCACCACTCGACGAGGTTGCGCAGGTCGTGACCGTCGAGCGCCCCGAGGAGTTTTAGGTTCATGAGGGTCTGGTCGAGCGCGGCGTTGCCGACCCGCTCCCCGATCCCGAGGGCGGTCCCGTGAATTCGATCCGCGCCGGCCTCGATCGCGATGATGTTGTTGGTGACGCCCAGGCCGCGATCGTTGTGACCGTGCCAGTCAATGCCGACATGGTTCGCGCCGACTGTCTCAAGAATCATGCGGGTGTAACCGATGAGGTCGCGTACGCCATCGGGGGTGGCGTGCCCGACGGTGTCGCACAGGCACAGGCGTCGCACGCCGTGATCCACGGCGCAGCGAAACAGCTGATCGAGGATGGGAGGGGGCGTGCGGGTGGTGTCCTCCGTCACGAAGGTCATGGGGAGCCCGCGCTTCTCGCACAACGTCGCGGCGTCCTTCGTCCGCTTGAGGAGCGTGTCGACAGACCAGTCCTCTGTAAACAAGCGGATGGGACTCGAGCCGAGGAAGGCGTAGACGGTGATTGGCTGACCGGTCGCGTCTGCGATGTCGGCGACTGCGTTGATGTCTGCTTGATGGGTCCGCGCCGCGCAGGCGTACTCGATTCCAAGTTTTTCTTGCTCCGAGAATTCGATGAGGCGCGTGACGTCCTCGATGGCGCGTTGCCCCGCGCCTGGGAGCCCAAGATCCACGGCGTGGATTCCCAGGCTCGCGGCGAGACGGAGGATCTCGAACTTATCTTCGATGCTCGGATCTTTGACCGATGGTGACTGGATCCCGTCACGCAGGGTCTCGTCGAAGAACGAGACCTCGCGATCTCGGAGGGGACTCAGCGGTCCGCGGCGGTTTCGGGCGTTCCAGTTATAGATGAGATCGCTCGCGATGGTCATTGCGGACGCTCCAACACCACGGCGATTCCTTGGCCTCCGCCGATGCAGGCCGAACCCACCGCAAAGCGTCCGCCGGTGCGCCTTAGCTCGTGCGCCAGGTGCCCGATGATGCGGGCGCCGCTTGCACCCGTGGGGTGCCCGATCGCAATGGCGCCCCCGTTG
>CALKDV010000172.1 GCA_938084085.1 uncultured Nannocystaceae bacterium | reverse complement strand
GGGGGCGGGGCCGGGCGGGGCGGGGCGAGGGCACCGCCACAGATTGTGGGCGCCGCCGACCGAACGTTGTTAATGCCCATGTTTTCTGTACGTAAATTGTGGGAGGAACGCGTGCGTGGATGATATGCAGCCCCTGTGATGTTCCGAACGCTATTTTGTACGAGCCTCCTTGTGACCCTTGTCGCGTGCGCGGATGTGGAGGACGACACCTCGAGTGGCGCGACCACGGACACCTCCGGCACCTCCGGGTCAAGCGAGACGGGCACCACAGGAGACACGGGCACCGACGGCGCCGGGACGGACGACGCGGGCGCCGACGCGGGAGACACCACCGACGGCGGAGGAGCGGACGAGGGAGGCGGCGACTGCCTCCCCAACGAGACCGACCCGTCGCAGTATGTGATCGTAGGGTTTTGGAACGGCGATCCGACCTGCTCCGGGGAACCCATCAAGACCAACGCGTTCCCCGTGGGCAGCGACGACCCTTGCTACTGCTGGCCAGGCAACTCCGGGATGAACTCCGCCGACAGCTTTATGTGTGATGCGGGCGCGGGCAGCTTCACCTACACCCAGTACAACAGCCTCACCTGCGGCGCCGGCGACGACACGCCCACCGAAAAGACCACCTTCCTCGACAGCTGCACCCAGGACATCCCGATGAACCTTTATTCGAAGATCGTGGACTTCGGGGCGTGCGGGGGGTGAGGGGTGCCGTCGCTCACGGGGCCATTCTTGGCGCTGGCGGAGAGCGGCACTCCGAGTGCTAGCCTCGCGTGCATGTTCCCCCTACGCGCGCCACCGCTGAGCCTCCGGGCCATGCAGCCCGAGGACGCCGCGGCCGTGCAGGCCTCGCGAACCCACCCCGACAACGTTCGCTATCAGGGGTGGCGACCACCGACGGTGGCGGAGGTGGTCGACCACGCGCGGCGGCAGGATCCCGCATCGGTGGGTCGAGCAGTGGGAACGGTGCAGGCGGTGCTCCTTGAGGATGGAGTCTTCGTCGGAGACTTCGGAATCTGCACCACGCTCCCGCTCCCCACGGTCGAGCTCGGGGTGACGCTCGCCCCGGGGCAACGTGGCCGCGGGTTGGCGATCCGCGGCGCGCGGATGTTGCTTGACGCCTTATTCGCGGCGGGGGTTCACCGTGTGGCTGCCGTGGTGGACCCCCGCAACGCGCCGAGCCTGCGGCTGTTCGAGCGGCTCGGCTTTCGCCGGGAGGGCCACGCCCTCGCGTCCTACTACGACGAGGTCTATGACGAGTGGGCCGATGAGGTGAGTCTCGCGATGCTGAGGAGCGACTGGATCGCCAAGAATCTCGTGGACACGCAAGCGCCGCGACTTTGATCGATTCTACGTTCGGTTCGGCGCACGTTGTGGCGGGGTTCGATATACTCTTGTCATGAGGCCCGCCATCACTGCTCTTCCAAAGCGTTTTGTCCTGCTGTCTTTCGGAGCGGTTCTGTTCATGGCGAGCGCATGCGCCGAAACGAGCGACGCCCCGAGCGCGGCACAACCCGCACCCGCGAAGGAGGCCGCGCCGGCGAAGGAGGCCGCGCCGGCGAAGGAGGCCGCGCCGGCGAAGGAGGCCGCGCCGGCGAAGGAGGCCGCGCCCGCGAAGGAGGCCGCGCCCGCGAAGGAGGCGGCGCCAGCGAAGGAGGCGGCGCCAGCGAAGGCGGCCGCGCCCGCGAAGGGGGTCAAGCCGAAGGCTGTGCCGAAGGGTCCAGCCCCGACCCGGAGGCCTTCGCCGAAGATTCTTCCCCTTGATGATGGCGACCCGAAGACCGTCCTCATCGACCAAGGCCGAACCAAGATGGTCGGGACGCTCAAAACCTCGAATGTTGCTTGCTCTAGTGACGCGGATTGCATGCGCGACTGCGGCTGCCACTCCTCGTCGTGCGTCTCTGCCGAAGAAGGGCGCGCCTGCACGCCACGCAAGTGCACCGCCAACTGTCCGCTCAACACCATGTCGTGCGGGGGAGGGTGCTTGTGCCAGGCGGGCAAGTGCACCGCGGTGCTGGTGAAAGACCGCAGCTACGATCCCGACGCCAAGTAGGGCCCACGGGTCGGTGTGTGGAGGTGTGGTCGGTGCACAAATAAAATTTTGTGACGACCCTCGGTCGCATTTCCGTGCGAGAATTGGCGCATGAGATGTTTGAACACTCGCGCCGGTTTTGCATCTTGGCTGGCGATGTTGGCCGTGGCGGCTGTCGGCTGCAGTCGGGAGGATCCCGGCCCTGCGGCGCAAAGCGTGCTCGACGGGGAGCCACCCTCACTTCGCTCGTGGAGCGGCGCGGCCAACTGCTGCGGCGAGGATCCGCATCCCGTTCACGGCGCCGCCTTGGCGGATGGTTCGGTGGTCATGGTGGGAAAGGCGGCGGCGAGCGGGGAGCAGACGGCGGGTTTTATCACCCACTGGGCTGCGCCAGAGGGGCCCGCCTACGGGAACTTTGTGAACGACGGAGGAGAAATCATCCTCCATACAATGACGCTCGAGCCCGATTCGTCGCTGCTGCAGGTGGCGAGCGCGGGAGACCTCGTTGTGGCAGTGGGCTTTCAGGCTGCGTCCGGGGGAGACACGGCACACGGCGTCGTGCTCGCGCTGGACGCCGCGACCTTCGATGTGCGCGCGCAGCTTCGGGTCGACGCGCCCCAGGCCGGGGAGTCTGCGGCGCTCGAGTCCGTGCTCGTCACGACCGATGGGCGCGTGGTGGTGGGCGGCGCGTGGGGCCTCGCGCGCGAGCAGATGGAGGGCTTCAAGTCTTACGGGAACGTGGTCGGCGGGCAGGGCGTCGTCATGGAGTTTGAGCTCGCCGCGTGGCTCTCCGCTTCGGAGGGGGGCGCCGTCGCCACGCCGGCAGACGTGTCAGCGGTCAGTCGGGAGATTTCAGAGACGTTCTCTGTGAAGAGCATGCGGCGCTGGTCGGACGGGAGCTTGGTCGCGGTGGCCAGCGACCTCGACGAGCGAAGCGGCGTGCTCTGGGTGGAGGCGGGGCTGACGGGTCATCGGTGGATGCCTTACGCCGAGGGCATCGAGCTCACCGACGTCTCTGTGTTCTCGGGGCTCGACCAAGGCGACGCCATCGCGGTCGTGGGCCACGGCGGATCCAACACCATCGACGGCCACGCCGCGCTCATGGACACGCAAGGAGCTGTCCTGTGGACCTCGACGTTCGGCAACCCAAGCTTGGATGACAGCGAGGTACCCAATGGCGGGCTCGCTCCCGATAAGTTTATTTTTGACGAGTGTTGGGGTGTCGCGCAGCGCGGTGCGAGCTTGGTGGTGGCGTGCGGGACCGGGATCGAGGGCTGTGGTGCGGTGGAGGCGACAGTGAGTGAGACCCAAGCCTGCGAGGGGGACCCGCGACGGAGCTGGCGAAGCTACCTCGTGGCGGTGGATGGCGCCGGCGAGGTGCTGTGGAGTCGCGCCGACTCCTTCGTCGAGTCCACCGGAGAGGCCTCGGAGAGCGCCGCCGAGTTCGTGGTGGTGGACGCCGCCGGAGATGTCTACGCCATCATCGATCAAGTCTTCGGCGTTGGCCTCGCCCGCTTCGGCGACTGAACTGGGGGCACCATCACGGGCCGGTACCCGCGGACATCGTCTCCAGCATGGTATTGGCGACAAGCTCGGCGCCCACGGGCGTGAGGTGGATCCCGTCGCCATGGAACGCCTGCGGTTGCGTCTGCGCGGAGACAATGTCGCGACCGTCGACGAAGGTGACGCCCTCGAGACGTTCCGCCAAGGCCTGGTAGCGGGAGCTCATGATGACGAGCTCGTCTTGGCATGCGGCGAACTCACTGCCGGGGGCGGGGTCGTAGTACCCGAACAGCAACACCTTGGCGCCGTCCGCGAGGGCCGCCTCCACGAGGGTTGGCATGGCGCCAGCGAGGGTGTCTTCGCTGACGAGGGTGTCGAGCTCGTCAGTGCAATCACATCCGCACCCCTCGTTGAGGTCGTTGGCGCCGCCGTCCACGATCACCCACGACCACGGCCCGGAGGTGTACTGCTCGAGAATATCGAAATTGGAGGGGTGGTCGAGCCACGTCCCTCCCACGGCGCGGTCCTCGATCCGGGCATCCCGCGCCAAGGAGATGAAGTCGCCGACATCCCCGCACACGTCGCCGTTGAAATCGAAGACAGAGTCGCCGACGACCACGACAGTGTCGTCTGCGGCGAGCCGTTCGAGGCTGTCACAGCGCGGGTGAGCAGCACAGCCCGCGAGCCACGCTGTCGTGGCGGCGATCATCAGCGGGGGGCAACGAGGACTTGTGGACGCCTGAGGGTGAAGACGCATGGAGGCACGATACTGAGCGCTGCCTGGACTCGCAACGCACGCACGCACCCAGAAAAAACCGAAACCGCCCGGAGAGGCGGTTTCGTTGTGAGCTCGGAAGGAATTGAACCTTCAACCCGCGGATTAAGAGTCCGCTGCTCTGCCAATTGAGCTACGAGCCCGAGGAGGGGAGTTATAGACAATTTGGAGGAGATGTAAAGTCCCGTCCTAGCAGCCGTTCGCGGGCACGTAGAGCGGTCATTGGGGCGGGGAGGCCTCGGCGTCGAGTACCGTGGCGGCGGTGGCGGCCACCACCTCCGCACGCGTGACCCCGGGCGCCATCTCAAGGAGGCGGAAGGCGTTGGCTTCCCGGTCGGGGGCGAGCACGCCGAGGTCCGTGATCACCAGATTAACGCAACGCATGGCGGTGAGCGGGAGCGTGCAGGCGTCGACGACCTTGCTGTTCCCGTTGCGATCTTGGTGGGTCATCACCGCGATGACCCGGCGGGCGCCGGTGGCCAAATCCATGGCGCCGCCGATGCCGGCCACCTTTTTACCGGGCACCATCCAGTTGGCGAGATCGCCTGTCACGCTCACCTGCATCGCCCCAAGCACCGCCACGTCTACGTGGCCTCCGCGGATCATCGCGAAACTCTGCGCGGAGTCGAAGGTGCTGCCGCCCTCAATGATGGTCACCGTTTGCTTGCCGGCGTTGATGATCTGCGGGTCGACCTCCTCCTCGTAGGGAAATCTGCCCATCCCGAGCAGCCCATTCTCTGAGTGCAACACCACCTTGTCCTCGGGGTTGAGGTGGTTGGCGATGAGGGTGGGGATGCCGATGCCCAGGTTGGCGACCGCGTTTGGCGGGAGTTCGCGCGACGCGCGTTCGGCGATTTCGTCTCGTGTCCAAGGCATGACGGGGACTGTATAGTCTCAAAGATGCGAGGACTCTGGCCATCGATTGCGGCGCTCTCCAATCACGCCGTTCAAGGCAGCGCAGTGGTCCTGGCTGGTGTCGGGCTCTCCGCGTGCCTCAAGTTGCCCCCGGCCAACGCGCCCACGGGTGCGGGTGACGGGGCTTCGGTCGCGAGCGAGGGGTCGGGAGCGGTGCTCGTGCCCGCGCGCGCTGTCGCCGACCTCTATACGCCCGGCGAAGTGCGTGGCTTCGTCTTTCAGCAAGGAGACGAGAAGATCGGGGCGTCCTACGGTCGCTACGACGGCCCGCAAACCACCGAGGCGGGAGATGTGGAGCACCACTTCTCCGTTCGCAACACCTTGCGGGTGCCCGGGCGCGCGGAGGTGCGCACGGAGGGCCAGATGGTGCTCGATGACTCCGGGGTGCTGGTGCGAGGGTGGGAGCAAAGCGAGGCGGCACGGCTCGAGTACGAGGTGCAAGGCGACAGCTTGATCCTGAGGGCCGGAGAGGAGCGCGAGACCCTCGCGTACGATGCGGGCGACGGGTTCATGGGCTTTATGTCCACCATGCATGAGGAGCTGTTGTTCGCGCTGCGACCGGTGCGAGATCAGCCGTGGACGCTCCGGGTGGTGAACTTGTCAGGCGGCGGGGCGACCCCGTGGGAGGCGCGGGTGGTAGAACGCGACGGCGACACGTTGACCGTCCGCACCAGCCTCGGCGAGAAAGTGACGCTCGCCGGCGGAAAAATCGTTGGCATCGAGGTCGTCGACGACGGCCTCTTCGTTGAATCCATCGACGCGCCGACCTTCCCCACGTGGACTGTGGAGGTGGCGACGCCCTTGAACTATGCGCCCGCCGCAGACGCCAGCTTTGAGCGGCGGGAGGTGGCGCTGGCGGGGCGAGCCGGGGAGCCCGCGCTGGCCGGAGAGGTGTTGGTCCCCCGTGAGCGCGGCGAGGGGCTCCCTGCGGTGTTGTTCTTGTCTGGCAGTGGCATGACGGACCGCTACGGCTTCGCAGGGCCGCCGCCGGTGGACTTTGGGAGCCACGAGATCACGGATGCGCTCGCCGAGGCGGGCTTTGTGGTGCTCCGGTACGATGAGCCCGGTCACGGCCAAAGTGAGGGCGCGCCCCTATCGTGGGTGCGGCAACAAGAAGACGCACGCCGAGGACTGCGGACGTTGATGGTGCAGCCCGAGATCGATCCTGGACGAATGGTGGTGGTGGGTCATGGCGAGGGCGGCTGGCGAGGTGTGATTTTGGCGAAGGAGCGCCCGAAAGAGGTGGTCGCCGTGGCGCTCCTTGGATCGCCCGGTCGTAGCTACCGCGACACTTTCGAACGCAACGCCGAGGCGGTCCGCAAAACACTGAGCCCCGACGAGCGCGCGCGGGCGGTGACC
>CALKDV010000171.1 GCA_938084085.1 uncultured Nannocystaceae bacterium | reverse complement strand
TCGATGACGTCTGCGTCGACAGGATCCTCCGCGAGGCGAGTCAACCGCGCCAAGACGAAGGCCCGGGCCTCGTCGGCCTCGAGCCCGGTGGTCGAGACCTGGAGCGTTGGGCGTCGTGGATCTTCGTGGAGGACACACTTGAGCTTGGCGCCGGGGGATTCACCGGCCATCCGGGGCTGCCGGTTGAGCGCGCCGCAAATCACTCGCGCGCGTCGGATCGGGCCGTGGGATCCCTCGATGGCCCATGCGAATTGACGCAAGTCCGCGCGTCCTTTGACCGGCTTGATCGACACGGTGGGAGGCGGTGCTGTGCGCGACTCGATCACACGCGGCCGAGCAGGGGCGGACTCGTAGAGCGCCTCGACACGGCTGGCGACGACGTCGAGCGCGAATGGACTCACGATGACGAGCGTGGCTGTGCGCGCGGCGAAGCGGCGATCGATCTCTGCGCGGACCTTGACCGGACGCAGCTTCGCCAGAGATTTGCTCCTGCGGGTGGCGATGGAGGTGAGCGCAGGATCTGCCCACGCCGACGCGAGAGCCTCGGCGCCAGTACGCGGCGTACCGCTCCGATCGCTGCTCGCTCGGCTCACCGATTGCTGCCATCGGATCTCATTGACTGTCGGGGCGCGTACAAACCCGGTGAGGTCGTCGAGCACGTCCCACAACGACCACACGGGGACCAGGCTCTCGTACCGGGTCTGCTTTGCCCCGACGGCCATGACGGAGTGTCCTCCGCTGTCGTGGATCCGCGCGAGCCGTCCGCCGGGGCGGATCTCTCGGTTGCCTTGTTCGAGATGGAGGGCCAATGCGCGGGTGAGACCCGGCTGATCCTCTGGGTCGTCGGCGTAGCCCGTGGGGAAGGAGAGGGCGATCGCGCCCACGGCGAGCGATCGATCTTGAGCGACGACGAGCGACATCCCGTTCTTCAGGGTGCGGGTCAACAGCGCTCCGCTCGGTGCCCACGACAGAATCGCGGCGACCTCGTCGGGGGGCTCCAACGTCGGGCTCGCATCCTCGCTAGGGGCACCGCTCGTGTCCGTGGGGTCCGCGCTGCCGACCATGTCGGTGTCAGGTTCTCCCTCGCTAGTGGGGGCCTCACCCCGCGCGGTCGCGGCGTGGACGGCGGCGGCCGTCGGCGTGGGCGTGAACGCAAGGGCGGTGAACCCGAGGATTGAGCACCTTCGCCCCACCCGTGACCGGATCCCGGGCGCCTGGGGTGGTGGGGCCGGCCGTGGCGGTCGCTCACCCATGGTTGGGGGTGACCCCACGAAGTACGTCGCCGCCTGGAAAGTGCGCGAGGGCGCCGAGGTCGGCTTCAATCCGCAGCAGTTGATTGTACTTCTCAATACGGTCCGAACGCGACGCGCTGCCAGTTTTGATTTGCCCCGCTTGGGTCGCGACGGCGAGATCTGCGATGAACGTGTCCCCGGTCTCTCCGCTGCGGTGAGACACCACGCAGGCATACGCGTTTCGGTGCGCGAGCTGCATCGCCTCGAGGGTCTCAGAGACGGTGCCGATTTGATTGAGCTTAACGAGCAGCGCGTTGGCGACGCCCGCGTCGATCCCTCGCTGCAGCCGCGTCGGGTTGGTGACGAACAGGTCGTCGCCCACGAGCTGGGTGCGATCGCCCAGGGCTCTCGTCAACGCCGACCAGCCGGACCAGTCGTTCTCGTCCATGCCGTCTTCAATGGAGACGAGGGGGTATTTCTTCGCGAGATCGGCGTAGCGCGCGACGAGGGCGTCGGAGGAGAGCCGAGTGCCACCTTCGCCAGCGAGCACGTACTCGCTCGTGCTCGCGTCGAAGAACTCCGACGCGGCGACATCGAGGGCCAAGGAGATCTGCTCTCCAGGTTGATACCCCGCCTTCTCGATGGCGGTGAGCAGAGTGCCGAGGGCCTCGTCGTTGTTCGCCATGTCCGGGGCGAACCCTCCCTCGTCCCCAACGTTGGTGGATTTACCCTGGGCGCTCAAGAGCTCGCGGAGGGCGTGGAAGGTTTCTACGCCTGCTCGAAGGGCGTCTTTGAAGTGCTCAAAGCCGTGGGGCACGAGCATGGTCTCTTGGAAGTCGAGGTTGTTGTCGGCGTGGGCGCCACCATTGATGACGTTCATCAGCGGCACCGGCAAGGTGTGGGCCAAGGTACCGCCGAGATATCGATACAGGGGCAGGCCCACGTCCATCGCGCCGGCGCGGGCGACGGCCATGGAGATTCCGAGCAGCGCGTTCGCGCCCAGGCGCGCCTTGTTGGGAGTCCCGTCGAGCTCCAACAAAATGGCGTCCACGTCTTTTTGGTCACACGCGTCGAGCCCGAGCACGGCGTTGCTCGCCTCAGCGTTCACGTTTCGGACGGCTTTGGTTACGCCTTTCCCGCGGTAGCGGGAGGCGTCTTGGTCACGCAGCTCGTGGGCTTCGTGCTCCCCCGTGCTCGCGCCGGAGGGGACGGCCGCGCGCCCGAGGCTGCCAAGCTCGGTCATGACCTGCACTTCGACCGTTGGATTCCCGCGGGAGTCGAGGATTTCTCGCGCTTCAATTTCGACGATGGTGCTCATGTGAGGGGGCAGAGTACCCGTTTGGCACCCTCGGCGCATCCGCGGTCCTCAGGCTCATGGAGGGGGCCGCGCATCGGAGGATTGACGCCTGCGGAGCCGATTTGTAACGTCCGCGCCGATGCGTTCCATCAAGATCGGCGTGCTCGGCCTCGGAAACGTGGGCGCGGGTGTCTTACGAATTCTCCGCGAGCACGCGCAGACGTTGGAGCAACGCGTGTCGGCGCGCATCGAAGTGAAGCGAGTGCTCGTGCGAGATCTCTCTTCGCGTCGCGAGATCGAGACGCCCGAGGGGCTCTTGACCACGGACGCCTCCGCGGTGCTCCAGGATCCGGAGATCGCGGTGATCGTTGAGTTGATCGGCGGAACGACCGCGGCCAAAGAGATGGTCGAGCAGGCCCTGTCCGCAGGAAAGCATGTGGTCACGGCCAACAAGGCGCTCCTCGCCGAGCACGGAGAGGAGCTGTTTCAGCGTGCCCAAGAGGTGGGGTGTGAGCTCTTGTTTGAGGGGGCGGTCGCGGGGGGCATCCCTGTGCTTCGGGCGATCCGGCACGGGCTCGCGTCGGATCGCGTGCAACGAATTTGCGGGATCGTCAATGGGACATCGAACTACGTGCTCGACAAGATGACGCGGGAGGGGCTCGGGTACGCCGAGGCGGTGTCGAAGGCGCAGGCGGCCGGCTACGCGGAGGCGGACCCCTCGCTGGACGTGGGTGGAGTCGACGCGGCTCACAAGTTGGCGTTGCTCGCGTTGCTGAGCTTTGGCAAGCGCGTCGCTCTCGACTCGATCTTCGTGGAAGGCATCGAGTCGGTTCGCGACTACGATCTCGCCGTCGCCAAAGATCTCGGCTATGTGGTGCGAAGCCTGGCGATCGCATCGCGCGAGGCAGAGGACGCGTTGCGGCTGCGCGTGCACCCGGTGTTGTTGCCCCGCGACCACGTGCTCGCGGGCGTTCATGGAGCCTACAACGCTGTGCTTGTTGAGTCGGAGGCGCTGGGTCGCTCCATGTACTACGGTCAAGGGGCGGGGATGATGCCCACTGGCGTCGCCGTCACCTCCGATATCATGGACGTCGCGCGTACGATCTTGGCGCATCGCGCCGGCGAGACGATCAAGGAAGACGACGCATCGCAGGTGAGCCCGCTGGCCAGCGTGGTCGGCTCCCCCATGGACAGCTTGGAGCACGCGAACTATGTGTGCGTGCACGTCGCCCACGTCTCAGGAGTGCTCGGTCGGGTGGCCACCATCCTCGGAGCGCATGGAGTCAGCATCGCGAAGATGCGCCAAGATCACCCCGAAGGGGCGTCCCACGCCCGGTTGGTCATCGTGACCGAGGTGGTGAGTGAGGCTGCGATGGCGGCGGCCATCGCGGAGATTGAGCGGGGGGACGACTGTGTGGAGCCGACCGTACGGATTCGCTTTATGGAGTCGGAAGACTGATGGCGCGCCTTGTTACCGCACCGGAGTCCGGGGCCTTGTCCCTCGCCACTCAAGTTCGAGTTATCTATGGTGACACGGATCGCATGGGCATCGTCTACCACGGGACCTACCTGCGGTTTATGGAGCACGCTCGAGTTGAGTTCATGCGAAACCACGGCGTGGTCTACGCGGAGATGGAGCGGGAAGGATTCGGCCTGCCGGTGATCGATCTCGCCCTCTCGTACCTCGCACCCGCCAAATACGACGACCTGGTGTCGCTGTGGGTGGGGATTTCGAAGGTTGGCTATGCGCGCTTGAATTTCTGCTACCAATTGTCGGTGGAACCTGGGGACCGACACGGGCTCGAGTCTCGTGTCGTGCTCCTCCACGCCATCACCCAACATGGGTGTACGCGCCTCGAAGACGGGCGCGCGACCCGAATGCCTGAACATATCTACGAGCGCTTGAACGCGCTCCTCAACGACGCCACAACGTAGCCCGGACACAACACATGGAACGGAAATATCTAATCGAATACGTGAGCGTGACGGAGGCGGCCGCCGCTGCCTCGGCGGTGCTCGTTGGCATGGGTCGAAAAAACGACGCGGACGCGTTGGCTGTCGGGGCCATGCGCAAGGCCTTTGATCGTATCGACGCGCGCGGCAAGGTCGTCATTGGAGAGGGCGAGATGGACGAGGCGCCCATGCTCTTCATCGGAGAGGTGGTCGGCCCCAAGGACGACACCTTGCCCATGTTTGATATCGCCGTGGACCCCCTCGAAGGCACAAACCTATGCGCGAAGGACCAGCCTGGTGCGATCACCACGCTCGCGGTGGCGGAAGAGGGCAAGCTGCTCGCGGCGCCAGACATGTACATGGACAAGATCGCGACCGGGCCCGCCGGGCGCGGCGTGGTCGACATCGATCGCTCTGCGCGAGAGAACGTGGTGGCGCTCGCGAAGGCGCTCGGACGCCCCGTGTACGACATCGGCGTTGTGGTGCTTGAGCGTCCACGGCACGATCACATTGTGGAAGAGCTCCGACATGCGGGCGCGCGCGTCTCTTTAATCTCCGACGGAGACGTGGCTCCGGCGGTCGCGGCTGCGCTCCCCAATACGGGGGTTCACATGATGATCGGTCGTGGTGGCGCTCCGGAGGGGGTGCTGGCCGCCGCAGCGCTTCGAGCGTTGGGCGGTGAGTTCCAAGGCCGGCTGTTTTGTGAAGATGGTGCGCAACGTGACCGCGCCATCTCCATGGGGATTGACGACCCTTCGGCGAAGCTCGCCCGCGACGAGATCGTGCGAGGCGACTGCATCTTCTCGGCCACCGGCGTGACCTCTGGCAAGCTCTTGCGGGGCGCGAGGCGCAACGGCGACACCGTCGACTTGCACAGCTTCATCGCCGACAGCAAGACCGGATCGCGCCGGTACGTCGAGACGACCATCCGCCTCGACATGCTCTAGGGCAGCGCGACCTTCGCGGAGGCGTC
>CALKDV010000170.1 GCA_938084085.1 uncultured Nannocystaceae bacterium | reverse complement strand
TCTGCGGCGCTCGCCTTGTTGAGAAGTTGGCCGTAGCTGTTGACCATGGTGACCGCGGGGGTCCATGCGGGCAGGACCTGGCTGGTCTCGGTGGACACGTGGGACTCGGTGCTCGCGGAGACCCGAACCGGTTGAGTCGGTGGGGGTGCCGCGTTCGCGACAGCCGGGGGGCCGAGGCACAGCGCGACCGCGGAAAGGATCGCGCGACCGCGGGACCTCGCCCAGCGGCGGGCATGCCCGGTAGAGGTGACCAGGCGGTGATCTTGGCGGCGGACCATCACGCCCGTGGATTCGCCCTAAGGACCGGAGATCTTGAGATTTTTGCCTAGGGAGTGCAGCATCTGCGCAGTGGGGTCAGCGGTTGTCCCGGTGCTGGCCCAGATCTCGTCCAAAATCGCCCCTGGCACCCGGGAAGCTGGCATGTTCGGGGAACTTTCGCAGGCCCGATGCGTCTAATGAAACGGTCCCTTCCGGTGGTCGGAGGGGATGAACGTGGTATCACCGCGCCGCTGACCGAGAGCCCCCCGTGAGCACCCCGCCAAACCAACGAGATTCAGACGACGCCCATCGCGAGGAGGCGGGCGAGGAGCCCGTCGTGGTCGTGGACCCGGAGACAGATCCAGCGCTCAACGAAGATCTCGACGAAGATCTCGACTTGCGGGAGTTTGAAGGCGAGGGCGGACTTGAGGGGGCTCTGTCTCGCATGCGCGCCTCCGAGCGTGATTCCCTGTCGCTCGGTTGGGACGAGGACGAGGACGAGCTTGGGACCGCCAAACCCCGGCGGCACCCCTACCTCGCCGCCGTCGTGGCCGCGGCCAGCGTGGCCTTGTGTGCGTGGGTTTGGCCTGACTTTCGATTTTGGCTGGAGTCGACCCCACGCGACGTTGGGGACGCCCAGGCATTGTTTGACACCCCCGACGCCGACACCGCGCTCCAAAATCGGCTCGTGTCAGTGACCGGCACCCCCGACGTGTCCTACGCGGCGCGCCTGCGTATCGGAGACCAGAGCTACCGGTTTGTGCGGATCCTCGAGGGTGGCGACCGTCTCTTTGCCCTGCTGCCCGATCAAGAAGGGACCCGCAGCGACGAGTTTGAGGGGCGGTTCACTGGCCGCGCGCAGCGCCTGTCTGACGTGCGTTTCTTTGACGAGGTGGTCACCTACTTTGACAACCAAGGGGTCACGCGGACGCACGACGTCACGATGGATGCCTTGATCGCGGGGGTGCAGCGCGGATTTGTGGAGGTCCCCGCGGAGGGCGGGTCCTCGCGGCGTGTGGAGCTTGCGTCCATCACACGCCTCAACCTCGTGGTCGACCGCGGCGAGTCAAAGCTCGTGCTCGGGCGAAGCACCTGGCCCGACGACGAGACCGCCCAAGCGGCCATCGCGGGGCTGAACGCTCCTTGGGCGCAGCTTCGAACGGCGGGGGCCAACAACGCCGACGATCCCAACGCTTCCATCAAGCGCAGCTACGGCCGCAGATTTGTGGTGGGAGCGCCCGCAGAGACGCGCGACGCCATGGTGGCGAAGCTCAATGAAGACGCGGGGATCACCGGAGAGTCGGCCGATCCAAAAATCGGCGCGCTCGGGGTTCCCCAGCGCTACACCTACGCGGTGCGCCCATCGGCCGTTACCGCGCGGGACGGCACCGTAGAGATCGACATGGCCGGCGTGACCACCTCTCCCGGGTTTGAGGTGCGTGACGGCGTGTTGAAGGAGCGCGATCTGGGACCGAACGGGCGGCTGGTGATCGACGCTGGAGACGTCAGCCGCATTGAACTTGAGGAGCGGTTGTCGGTGGATCGAGACGGCACAATCATCTTGGTGGGTCGCACGCCCGAGGGCCAACGAACGGCCGCCTTAATGTTTGTGGTGGTCGGCTTGGTGGGCCTGTTCAACATGATCGCGGTGGGCATTTTTGTTCGCCGGCGCCGTGACTTGGCCTAGCGGCAGGCCCGCAAAGCGGTGCATTTAGCGCGCCTACCGCATCCCGCGGCCCGATTCGCGCCGATAAATTCGCATCTTGCACGTTCGGTGTACCATTCCCCCAGTGCCTAATACCGGGGCCACACTGCTGCAAACACTCGGGGTTGGCGGCGCGTTTTCGCGTCGTTACGGCACCACGTGCGCATTGCTTACTCTGTCGAGCGGGGATCGTTGGCTCATCGACTGCGGTCGACAGGCTCCCGATCAGCTGAACGACGCGGGCATCTCCTGGCACGACCTGGCCGGGCAGATCATCACGCACGTCCACGGCGACCACGTCTTCGGCCTCGAGGATTTTGCCTTCGGTCGCTTCTACGAGACTCGCGGGGAGGTGGGGTCCATCGTCTCCGGCGGACCTCAGCCCCACTTTGTGGCCCACTCGGCGGTGCGCGAGGAGGTGTGGTCCACCCTCTACGCGTCGCTGCGGTACCACAAGCTCGGAGACAACCCGACCGCCGGGACGCTCAACACCTATTTTCATGTGTGCGCGCCCGTTGCTGTGGAACCACCAGCGGACAA
>CALKDV010000169.1 GCA_938084085.1 uncultured Nannocystaceae bacterium | reverse complement strand
GGCGCAGGCCCATGTCGCCGTCCGACCCGGGGCGTGGCAGGTCTTCACCGCAGGCCCAAGCGGCGGCGCCCCCGAGTTGCTGTTTTTGGCCCATCACGAGGAGCTTGAGGTGCCGCACGAGGCGCCCGAGGCCGACCTCGTGGGGCGAATCATGCTACCGACCAAGCGCGTGGTCGTCGCCCACCCTGACCTCGGCGGTGACCCCGCGATCTGTCAGGCGCTGAGCGCGGTGGACCCCGCCGAACTCCCTGGGATGGTCCTTCACCTCGGGGTGTTGGCCAACGTGGACGGCGGCCCGATCCTCTCGATCTCCTCGACCACCGGTGCCCCGCACACCAGCCTGGTCGTCCCCCTCGCAGGTCCCTGATAAGCTGCCGTCCATGTCCTCGCGAATTCCAAAGCGCGCAGTGGTCACGGGCGCGGCGAGCGGGCTCGGCAGAGCCCTGTCGGTTGAACTCGCCGCACGCGGCTGTGACCTCCTGCTCCTCGACATCCAAGAAGAGGCGCTCGCCGCCGTCAAGCTGGAGGTCGAAGGTCATGGCGTGAAGGCAGAGATCTTCGCGGGTGACGTCTCAAAGATGGAGGTTCTCGAGCGCGCCGCGGCGCACGGACTTGAGACGCTCGGCCCGGTCGACTTTGTCGCCAACAACGCTGGCGTCGCGGTCAGTGGCCCCTTCGAGGACATCTCTCTCGACGACTGGGAGTGGATCGTCGGGATCAATCTGTGGGGGGTCATCTACGGCTGCCGCGCCTTCGTCCCGCAGCTGCGAGCCGCAGGGGGGGGCGCCATCCTCAACGTCGCCTCCGCCGCGGGCTTGCTCAACGCGCCCCGTATGTCTCCCTACAACGTCACCAAAGCCGCGGTCATCTCGCTCAGCGAGACCCTATCCACGGAGTACGCCCGAGAGGGCATCACGGTGAGCGCATTGTGCCCTACCTTCTTCGAGACCAAAATTCTCGAGGACGCGCGCGGCATCTTTCGAGAGAAAGAAAAAAAGCTCGCGCGCGGAATGATGAAGCGCTCAAAAATCCAAGCGGGCGACGTCGCGAGGATCGCCGTGGATCAGGCCTTGGCCGGCAAGAGCACCATCGTCCCCATGAACGACGGCCGATGGCTGTGGCGGCTCAAACGCGCCACCCCCGAAGGCTTCCCTCGCCTCGCCCGCATGGCCTACGAGCGCGGTCGACAAAAACTCGATCGTGGCTGATTCGCGTCTCCCAGCCTCTCCGGCGCGACTTCGTGGCGACCTCGACGCTCTCACCGCGAGCTTGAAGATGTTGGCCGCTCCGCCGGCGCGCCAGCGGTCGTACGCGGGCATGCTGCGCCACGCCGCGATCCTTCAATTCGAGTCCTCCTCGACGCCCCCCAAGATCCTCGACGCCCTCGCCGAGCGCTCCTTGCTTGGCGATGAACTCCACGAGACGATCGGTGCGGTCGACGAGGCCGTCCATGACCTGTACGAAACCCAGGGCAGCGATGGCTTCGAGCGCGCCATTTTGACGAACTCCGCGGCGTGGCGCGCTGTAAGGTCCGCCGCCGCCGCCGCGCTGCGGGCACTCCACGCCCAGCGTTCAGATGAGAAGCCGCGCCCGTCTTAAGAGCCTGGGAGCCTGCGAATTCCGTGCGAAGGCACCTCTCGACCGCAGGCCGCGACGATGTCGTGCCCCCACCGCTCGAGCCAGAGCACCCCGCCGTCGAGGCTTCGATACACGTAGGTGGCCACCCGCGAGCGGGCCGGTCGACCGTGAGCACCCACCCCGACCGCGCTGGACTGCCCTCGGCGCTCCAAGGAGAAGTCTTGGCCGTCGACCCGCAGGGATCTCGCGGGCTCGCCCGACCAGCCGTGATCGTGGAGTGTCTCGAGCACCAGCGCCACGCCTCGGGCCGGCTCCAGGACCACACATCGCTCGCGATCGCCGTCACGGATCACCACGACCCTGCGATCGGTAACTCCCTCGCGGAGGCTCACCACACCCTCGACAATGTAGTCGCCGGCGACCTCTCGCTCCCCCAGCTCGAGCAACAGCACATCCCCCACGCGCACCGCGAGCAGGTCGCCTCCCTCCTCGCCTGATCCACCCGCGGCACTCGCCCACGCGTCCGCGGATGCGAGCGCCCGAACGCCTCCCATCCCCGTCCCAGCAGGGAGCGCGGCCGCCATCTGAATTTGCCCCTCGAGCCGCTCCGCGACGAGCGCGCGGATGCGTCCACGGACCTCGGTTTGCGCCGCGGGCAATCGCTCGGGTCCGTGGTCAAGGTTGGCCTCGAGCATCCGCCCGGTGTCGCCCCAATCTCGCATCCGACGCGCGGCCAACACGCCCACCCAGAAGGCGCCGCCGAGGGTGAAGGCGAAAAACAAACTGCCCATGCTTCGAGCATACGCTGGGGATCGCCGAAAATCCCAAACCATCCGGAATTCAGGGGTTTTTCTGGAACTCTCGGTGTCGCAGATCCCGCGGGGCCACCGGGGCGAACACCGCACTGTGCACGTACTTGCCCACCTCAATCCATCGGCGCTCCCAACCCTTGACGAGGCTCGGGTCTGACCGATACAAGGCCACGGACGCACCGTCGCGGTCGCTGTTTTCGCCACCGTGGCGAGAGCTCACGCCCCCGGCACCTCGCGTCCCCCCCTACGTGATGGAACGAACCCCATGGGATCCCGAAGGCGTCGAAGTCCGGCTCAATGAAGCAGGACAACTCGCCGATCCAAACGCCGCAGAGCGACTCGATCTGCGCGCCCTGTTCGAGCAGCTGCTCACCGCCCGCGTCATCGACACGCACCTCACCCATCTCGGCCTCCCCATGTGGGCCCCGGCCGCCGGTGGCGAGGCCCCCCTCGTGGCGTTGGGCGCCCTCCTCCACGAGGAGGACTGGGTGTTCTCGGGCGGCCGCGACATCCCCTTGGCTTTGTCGCGGGGGGTCGCGCTCACCGAGGTGCTCCGCCAAGTGCTCGGGCTCGGAGGCGCCCGGGTGCGCGTGCCCGCGGGCGCGGGCGCGGTCGGATCTTCAGAGCACAACCTCGTCCCCCCCACCGAGTCCATGGGACTCCAAGTGGGCATGGCGACGGGCTTCGCCCACGCCCAAAAACTTGGCCGGGTCCCCGGCGTCACCGTCGCGACCTTTGGAGAGGGCCTCACCACGGTGGGGGCCATCGCCGAGGCGCTGGCCATCGCGGCGGCGCAGAGCCTCCCGATCGTCTTCTTGTGCAAGAGCCAGCTTTGGCCGGACGCACCTCCTGCCGAGGCCGGGATCTTCGGAGACTCTGTCCACGCTCGCTGCTCCAGCATGGGCATGTGGGCGCGGCGTGTCGACGGCGCCGATCTGGTCGCCGTGCACGACGCCCTCGACACCGCCTGCGCTCGCGCCCGGGATGGCCTCGGGCCGTGCATGGTGGAGTGCGTCGTGACCCCCCTGCACCGCACCCCGCCGCCGCATCGCGATCCCGTCGAGCGGCTCCGCCGCTTCCTCGAAGCAGCCGGTACATGGACTCAAACCTCCCACGACATCGTCGAGGCCAAGGCCAAGAGCAAATTTCAAAAAGCGCTGCACGAGCTAGGGGTCGATCAATGACCACCGTGCTCGAACAACTCTCCACGGTGGTCGCAGACCTGTTACGCGAGGACCGCCGCCGGGTCGTCCTCGGGGAGGACGTGCGCGACGGTGGCATGCTCGGACTCACCCGCGCCGCTGTCGAGGACGAGGCCCTCTCGCCGCGCTTGCTCGGGCTCCCGCTCACCTCCACCGCGGGCCTCACCCACGCCGCAGGCCTCGCCATCGGCGGCGCGCGCCCCTTGGTACTGATGCCCTCCGTGGCCGCGCTTGTCGAGGGGCTCGCGGCGCTGCGTGAGACCACTCGATTCTCAAAGCGCTACGACACGGAGCGCGCGTTGCCGCTCCTCCTCGTCGCCCCATGCGGACCTGGCTTCGGCCTCGGTGGCGACGCCGCCATGGACGCTGTCTCACACCTGACCTGCGTGGAGGGCTTGCGCGTCCTCGTCGGTGCGGAGCCCTCTGAATTCCCTGCGCTGTTGCGCGCAGCCGCCTCCTTCGACGCCGGCGAGTCCCCCACAGTTTTGCTGCTGCCCCGAAACTTGCTCTTGCGCGAGATGGATCCGACGGCCGAAGAAGACCTCGAAGACGCCATCGATCAAGTTCGCACGCTTGAGCATGGCGACGAGCTCACGGTCTTTTGTTGGGGCGCCGCCGTCGAGCGCGTTCAACAGGCGGCGCAACGTGCCGACGCGTCCATTCGCGTCACGGATCTCGTCTCGCTGCAACCGCTCGATCGTGACGGGATCCTTGAGGCCGCGCGCGCCACCGGCCGCGTGGTCATCGTGAGCCCTAGCGCCCCCTCCAACGGACCCTCGTGTCAAATCGCCGCGCTCCTCGCAGACGAGGCCATCTTGCATCTTGACGCCCCCGTGAAGCATCTGTACGGGCGCACAGGCGACGTCGAAGCGCGCCACGAACACGATCTGATCCCGAGCATCGACGCCATCACCTCGACGCTCAACGCGACCGCGACCTACTAGCGCCACCTGCCCCGGTGGCCAAGAAAGCACCCCCCCCCCTCATGCATGAATTCAAACTCCCCGAGATCGGCGAAGGTGTCGTCGAAGGCGAAATTGTCCAGTGGCTCAAACAACCAGGCGAGCGCGTCGTGGCCAACGAACCCTTGGTGGAGGTGATGACAGACAAGGCGACCGTGGAGATTCCGTCACCGGCGACCGGTACGGTGCAATCCCTCAAGGCCGATGAAGGTGACATCTGCCCGGTCGGCGACCTCATCGCCCTCATCGAGGAGGGGGACGCTCCCGCCACGACAGCCGCCCCCGCGGCAGCTGCTGACAGCCCAGGGGCCGCTGCGAGCGATCACGAGATTCCCGCGACCCCAGCAGCCCGGGCGCTGGCCCGAGAGCGCGGCATCGTGCTGAGTTCGATCGCCCCCAACGCGGGCGGACGGATCACCAAGCGAGAGGTGCTCGCACACGAAGCTACGGCAGCGACACCAGCGACACCAGCGCCGCCCCCTGTCGCGGCCGCGCCAGCGGCTGCGCGAACGCCCGCCAGCCCCGTCGTCGAAGCGACCCCCGTGATCGCGAGCCCTCCCCGTGGCGCCGCGCGGCCCTCTGCTCGGCCCGCCAGCCCCGCGCCCGTGCGCGTCGGAGATCTCAGCGATCGCCACGACGAGACCATCCCCTTCCGCGGTCTCCGCAGGGTCATCGCAGACGGGCTGGTGCGCTCGTACTCCACAGCCGTGCACTACACCTACGTAGAGCAGATCAATGTCAGCCGACTGGTCGCGCTCCGCAAGCAAGCGAAGGCCGCTGCCGCCGAGGAGGGCGTGTCCTTAACCTACCTCCCTTTCATCATCAAGGCGTCGATCCACGCGCTCCGCAAGTACCCCATCGTCAACGCCATGCTCGATGAGGACGCCAAGCAGATCGTCATGAAGAAGCGCTACCACATTGGTGTCGCGACCGCGACGGACTCTGGACTCATGGTCCCCGTGCTCCGCGATGCCGACCAGCTCTCGCTGCTCGACATCGCGCGAGAGGTCCGACGACTCGGCGAAGGCGCGCGCACGGGACAGCTCGCCCGCGATGAACTGTCGGGCAGCACCTTCAGCATCACCAGCCTCGGGACCATCGGCGGCGTGCTGGCCACGCCCATCTTGAACCACCCGGAGGTCGGAATCATGGGCGTCCACGCCATCCGTAAGACACCGATCGTCAATGAACGAGACGAGATCGTCATCGGTCACATGATGAACCTCTCGATGTCCTTCGATCACCGAGTGGTCGACGGGTTTGAGGGCGCCTCCTTCCTCCAAGAAGTGAAGCGCTACCTCGAGAATCCCAACCTCCTGCTCCTCGCGAGCATCTAGGGCCAATCCGGCGGGTGTACTCACCCGTCGGACCACACCAACAACACACGCAACGAGCGAAGAATCCATGGCTACCATCAAAAAACACGCAGTCGTCATCGGCGCCGGAACCGGCGGTTACCCATGCGCCATCAGGCTTGGACAGCTCGGCGTTGACGCCATGCTCATCGAGAAAGACAAACCAGGCGGTGTGTGCCTCAACTGGGGCTGCATCCCCTCCAAGGCCCTGATCTCCGCGACCAAGTTGGCCCACAAGGCCTCTCACGCCTCGAAGATGGGCCTAAAATTCGAGCAGCCCGAGGTCGACATGAAGATCATGCAGGGCTGGAAATCGGGGATCATCAAAAAACTCACCGGGGGCGTCAAGAGCCTCGTCAAAGGGAACGGCTGTGAGTACGTCACCGCGACCGCGGAATTTCTCGACCCCCATCGACTCAAGCTCACCTACCCCGGCAACAAAGCCGATGACATCGTTGAAGCCAAGCAGTTCATCGTGGCTACGGGATCGGTGCCCATCCAAATTCCCGGCTTTGAGATCGACCAAAAGCGCATCGTCGACAGCACGGGCGCCCTTGAGATCGACTACGTCCCCGAGGAGATGGTCTGCATCGGCGGCGGTATCATCGGCCTCGAGCTTGGTCAGACCTTCCAGCGACTCGGCACCAAGCTCACCGTGCTCGAGGGGCTTGATCGAATCCTCGGCGCCTGTGACGCCGACACCGCCCAAGTCGTCGCGCGCCAAATCAAATCTGACGGTGGTGAGATCGTCACCAACGCCATGGCGACGGCGTGGACCGAGCGAGACGGCAAAGCCTGGGTTGAGTTTAAGACCAAGGATGGCAAAAAAAGAGAGGTCTCCGCCGACGTCGTGTTGGTGGCCGTAGGACGCCGCCCCGTGGCCTCTGGCTTCGGGTTGGAGAAAACGGGCGTCAAGGTAAGCGACCGTGGCTTCATCGAGGTTGACGACCAACTCCGCACGAACGTCCCCCACATCTTCGCCGTGGGAGACGTGGTCGGGGGGGCGATGCTGGCTCATAAAGCGAGCCACGAGGGAGAGCTTGTCGCGGAGATCGTGCACGGAAAAAATCGAGTCAACGACGTCCGCAGCATCCCCAACGTCGTCTTCACGGAGCCCGAGATCGCGTCCGCGGGCCTCGGGGAAGAGGAGGCGAAGGCGGCGGGGCATGAACTCAATATCGGCAAGTTCCCCTTCGCCGCGAGCGGCCGGGCCATGGCGATCCAAGAGACCACGGGCTTCGTCAAGGTCCTCACGGACGCGAAAGACAACCGCGTCCTCGGTGTGCACATTGTCGGACCAGAGGCCAGCGATCTGATCTCCGAGGGCTCATTGGCCATCGAGATGGGGGCGTTCGCCGAGGACATCAGCTTGACGATCCACCCGCACCCGACCCTCGGCGAAGCCGTGATGGAGGCCGCCAAGCACGCCATCGGCGAAGCGGTCCACGTGATGAACAAAAGCTGAACCCTCGACGGGAAGTCCAGCGGCGGTGGGACCCCAAGGCCCGGTCGCGGTCTCGCGCGGAGAGCCATCATCGCACGGGGGGCCACCCACCAGGCCTGGCACCAACAGCGCTCGAAGCGCTGACTCCCTGCCCCGCGTTGCCGAGGGCCCTTCAAGGTCAGTGCTGAGCTTTCGGTCAAACAACAAGAGACACGCCTGCAGTTCCTTCGCTATGGTGCCCCCATGGACATCGTCCTCGCCATGGAGGCGCTCGCGCGCGAGCTTGGGCTCGCACAGCCAGCGCTCGAAGCAGAGCTGCATCGCGCGCT
>CALKDV010000168.1 GCA_938084085.1 uncultured Nannocystaceae bacterium | reverse complement strand
GTTCCCGTCTCGTCACTCCCCATGGGCATTGTTGTACCGAAGATCGCAGTGGCCGTCTGCACTAGCGACGAGAGCAGGCGCGCGCTCCGACTCCTGCCGAGGACGCGTCGGGTGAACAACTCCTCACATCAGGGCATCAGCGAAGGCGTACCTCGTTCTAGTCCCCTGCGCGAGCGCAGCGGATGGCCGCCGCCATCCGTCGCGCCGCCTCCAACATCCTCGGGCCTGGCCGGCCGGCAAACCGCTCATCGAGGGGGTACACCCTCCCGCGCGACGCCGCCTCAAGCTCCTCAAGTCCATCCCGACGCCGCAACCGCGCGGGCTCGAGTTTGTCGGCCGCGACGCCGCACCATGACACAAAGCAGACCTCCGGCGACGCGTCCAAGAGCTCGGCGGCGGAGATCTCCACCGAGGCTCCGGGCCGATCTGCGAAGACATTGACGCCGCCGGCCAGCGCGATCAATTCGTTGCTGTAACAGTCCGCGCCAGGCGTGAACATCGGTCGCGGCCACCACTCCAAATAGACCCGCACCGGCGGCCCCTCCCTCCGGCGCTCCAAGGCGGCACGTTCATCGCGCATGTTCGCCACCACCGTGTCCGCCGTCGCGGCCACACCCAAGGCGGCGCCCACCCGGCGCACGTCCGCCATCACCTCGTCAATACTTCGGGGCGCGAGGACGAGCTGCGGAATATCTCGAGCGTCGAGACCCACGATATTTCGCTCCATGCCGGGCACAGTCAGCGAAGAGAGGACAAGCGCCGGCTCAAGTCTCACGAGGCGATCGAGGTCTGGCGCCAGGTCGGGTCCCAAGTTCGGCAATGACTTAATCTGTGGCGGATAATCACTCGAGTCCTCCGTTGCGATGACACGATCGAACACCCCAAGCGCGTCCACGAGCTCCGCATTGGACGGCGCCAAGGTGATGACCTTCGATACGGTCGCGCCGCCATCCCGCCCCACGTCCGCCGTGTCCAGGTCCTCGGGTGCGATCGCTCGCTGCGCGAGGACGCTGCCCCTGCTTCGAAGGTCGATCGAGCGCTGCCCTCGTGCGAGCAACCAGGCCGTCACCGAGCGGAGCAGACTTGGGCTCTTCGACGCGCGAGGACACGACTCTTGCTGCTCCAGTCCGCAGACCAACTCGCCCACAGTGCCGTCCTCAAATCGCAGCTCGAACAACTCCGCACGGGGGTCTTCACTCCACGCGCCCCCGGGCCGCGCGTCACGCTTAATGGCGACGTGATCGCGGGCTTCCCATCGAGTTTTCGGGCGTCGCACGGGCATATTATATCCGCATCCTCCGAGGGAGTAACCTCGCGCCGGCGTCCGCTGCGGACGCACCAAACCCGGCGAACTGTCCGTGCTATCGTCGCTCCGTGTCCGACGTCTCGCCCCTTACTCCCGCCCAGATCGCCGAGCTCAAAGAGGACCTCATCGCGCTCGAGGCGGCCTTGGCGGCCCATCTCTCGCAGGTTGGCGACTCCGCCAAAACCGTAGATCTCGACACTCCCATCGGACGCCTGTCTCGAATCGACGCCATGGCCCAGCAACAGGTGGCCAAAGCGGGCAAAGCCGCCGCTCAACGCCGGCTCGGCCAGGCGCGCGCCGCGTTGCGGCGAATGGAAGAGGGAAGCTACGGGATCTGCGTCCGTACCGACGAACCCATCGGCTACGAGCGACTCAAGATTCGGCCAGAGACGCCGTTGTCCATGGCGGGTCAGCAAGAGCTGGAATCCGCCCCCTCTTAGGTGATGCGCTCGCCAGGTTTACTGCGCTCGACGTCAAGCTCAAGCAAGGTGCAGTCGTCATCTGCCGCTCCCGAGGCGAGGATCATGCCCTCGCTCACGCCAAAGCGCATCTTGCGGGGCTTGAGGTTCGCCAACACGACGACGTGACGCCCGACAAGGCTCGCGGCTTCGTCGTAGCTCGGCTTGATGCCGGAGAAGATCGTGCGCGTCCCCAAGGGACCGAGATTCACCGTGAACTTCAGCAGCTTATCGCTGCCTTCGACGGCCTCTGCGGTGAGGACTTCCCCCACCCGGAGGTCCATGGGCACGAAGGCGTCAATCTTGATCTCGTCCGCCAGTTCAGGGACCTCATAGTCATGCTGCGATGCCACGCCGGTCGCCTGAAGATCTTCTTTGCTCGCCTCCATGATGGTCTCTATCACCTTGCCGTCGATGCGTTCTGCGAGCGCCTCGTAGGTGCCGAGCGTGTGACCGGCCGAGAGTCGGTCCTTGGCGTTCTCGAAGTTGATGGGCGCATCGAGCTGGAAGATTCGCTGGAGCTTCTCCCCCCACGACGGGATCACCGGCGACAGCACCGCGGCCACCAGCTTGCTGGCGTGGATACCGACGCTCAAGATAGCGCGGGCCCGCTCCGGATCTGACTTGACGAGCTTCCATGGCTCTTGCTCGGTGAGATAAACATTGGCCGCCTCTGCGATCTCCATGGCTACGCGCAACGCCGACGCGCTCTCAAACTCGCGGTAGAGCCCAGGAACCTTCGCGAGCTTCGCCTCTGCCTCTTCGAGCATCACCCGCGCGTCCTCGGGAATCTCCGCGACTGCCCCGTCAAGTTTGCCCGTGAGGAACTTGGTACACCGACTGGCCAAGTTGGCCGCCTTGTTCACCAGGTCCGCGTTCACGCGGGCGACGAAGTCCTCAAGGTCCAAGTTGAAGTCGTCTTGAGAGGACGAGAGCTTGGCCGCGAAATAGTAACGGAGGTACTCGGGAGGCAGGTGCTCGAGGTAGGTGCGCGCGAGGATGAACGTACCTCGCGACTTGGACATTTTCTCACCGTTCACCGTGAGCCATCCGTGAACCTGAATCCGCGAGGGCGTCGTGTACCCCGCAGCGTGCAGCATGGCGGGCCAAAACAGGGCGTGGAAATAGACGATGTCCTTGCCGATGACATGGACGATCTCCGTCTCGGCACGATCTGTCTTCCAGTAGGCGTCGAAGTTCTTGCCGTTGTCGGCGCACCATTTGTCGGTGGCGGCGATGTAGCCGATGGGCGCGTCGAACCACACATAGAAGTACTTGCCAGGGTGCCCCGGAATCTCGAATCCAAAGTAGGGCGCC
>CALKDV010000167.1 GCA_938084085.1 uncultured Nannocystaceae bacterium | reverse complement strand
TGCTGTCGTCGATATTCACATGCCGGTTATGAACGGAATTGAATTCATCCAAAGATTCCGTTCGGATCACGCCAGCCGGTTTGATGGTTGCCATGTCTTCGTGATTACGACGGAGGCGAGTCGGACTCTTCGGGCAGAGATGAAAGAGCTCGGCGTGCTCGCGTGGCTCGTAAAGCCCGTGGACCCCAAACTGTTTATCAAGACCTTGCAGCTGCGATTTGGAGCGGCCATTGACGCGGCAAGGGGGGAGGTCGCGAGTCAGTGACAGCGGACGCTACAGCGGCCAGCGAATCGACGGTTGACTGTGATCCGTTGCGAACGGTGCTGCGCGTCGTTCAGTCAGTGGCGACCGAACGTCTCGGGAGTTTGAGGAGTGACCCATCGAGAGTGATCGAGGCCGACATGAGCTTCGACCACTGGATCAGTGATATCCGGCTCTGCTTCCCGAGCATCGAGATCTCATTTCGTGCTCATTTCACCTCTCGCATTGCGCGACTGTTCGCGGAGGAGATGCTCGGTGACGACGAACCGATCGACGTCTTGGTTTGTCATAGTTTTATGACCGAGTACTGTAATCTCACAGCCGGTGGCCTCAAAAATCTGATCTCCGATGTGGTGGCTGAGGTGGAGACGAGCGGAGACCTTGGGCTCCCCGAGCGCAAACCTTCGTTCGATCAGGTGACGCTGCCTGACGCCGACGCGCGACAAAGCCTCGCGTGGAAGTATGAAACGGTTGAGGGGCCCCTCGTCTGTGTCGCGTCTGTCGTGATCAACGAGGACGAGCTGCTGCGGCTGCAGGGTCTGTCCCTGATCGGGTTTGCGGACGGACTGCGTCGCGTCTACGAGACTCCGCCACCGGCCGACGACTTCAATGACTTCTTGCTGTGACGGACGCCCAAGGGAGCGTCCTTCGACGAGCCGGGCGGAGGCGAAGGGGCTACTTACCCATGAATTGCTCGGCGAAGTCTCGAAGTCGTAAGACCGAGGGGATTCCATCGTCGGATTGGAAGGTGAGTTTCTCGTCGAACTTCACGTTGGCGGCGGCCTCGTAGGCGACGTAGGCGCGGCCGGCCTTGCTGTTGAGGAGGCCGTTGAAGCGGCTCTCAAATGCGGCCTGTACCTGCGCGACCTCGGAGCTCGCCTCGGCGAGCAGCCTCGCCTTGATCCCGTCAGCCTCTGCTTGAGTTCGGTCGTAGTATTCCTTGGTCTCCGCTTGAATGTTCTTAATCCCGAGGAGGTGCGCGTCTGTGATCTCGTCTGGCGTTCGCCCGAGAATCTCTGCGGTCTGTTTGGCGAGCGCCATCCGATCGTCTTTGGTGAGCATTTCGAGAGCCCTGCGAGCAGAGCCCGGGCCAAACTCGTTGATCTCTAGGGTGCCAACCTGGTAGGCGCGGTCGAGATCGGCGATCTTGCGGGCCCAATCTTGTTCGCTGGCGGCGACCAGAGCCTGGGTCTGCTGCTCATAGGTGTCGAGTCGCTGCTGCTCGTTGGCCACGGCACTCTTCGCGTTGTCGAGGAGTTTGTTCTGCTCGTTGAGTTGGATCTGCCTCAGCTGGGTCTCGTACTCTGCGCGGAAGTTGGCCCTGCGGATCAAAATGGCGTCCGCCTCGAGATGGTATTCACTCAACTTCTCGTTGAGGACTCCGAGCGCTTCGGCAGCGACCTCGAGCCGGCGCGTGGAGTCATAAAAGTCTTCACTTGAGAGCTTCGAGAGCGTGCTGTTGAGGACGTCTGTGGCGGCACGATCGGCGAATCGCTCAAATCGAAAGACGCCCGCGCCATCTCGAATTTGGTTGCCGGCCTCCGTAATTTGCCATGCCTCACCGACCTTGATTCGGTAGGGGATGCTCACATCAACCCGCACTGTGTTGTTGTCCTTGGTGCGGATGGTAAATTGGTCGTCGTTGTCGTAGTTGAGGAAAAAATAGCTGGAGGGGAGCAGCTGCACCTTGTGCAGGCCCACGATCTCTGTTCGGAATCCAGGGTTCAAGTCGCGCTCCACAACGCCGCTGGCGCTGGAGAAACGTACCCCAACAGTGCCGACTTGAACGGTGGTGAGCAGCAGGGCCCTCGCGCCGAGCAGGCCAACCGCGGCGGCGACGATACCTTTGGCGAGGATGTTCTTTGAACGTGGTCTTGTCTGGTTTGTCATGGCAGTGTCCCCTTAGTTCTGCTTCACGTTGAGGGTTGAAGGGTTCGCGTCGTTGGAGAATGGGATGATGTCGACGGTGACATTTTTGAGTTTCTCCCCGAGGCGTTGCATGACCCGCTCCACGGACTGGTTGCGAAACGCTTCGATTTCGGACCGACGGGCGGCGAACTCGGCTGTGAGCTGCCCCTCCAGTTCTCGGGCCTGCTGACGGGCGGCGGACAGCGCCGCTTGGCCCTCGCCGATGGCGGCGATCCGGGCGGTGTCCACCTCTTTGCGCCGCTGGGCTTGCGCGGCGAGGCTCTCCGCGAGTTGTGACTCGAGGTTCGCGCGTCTGGCCTGGATCTCCTTGTTTTTGGTTTGATCCACCTCCGCGAGCGCCCGTGCGCGGTCGGTTTCTGCGCGCTCAAGCTTCGACTTAATCACCGAAATCTCATTCCCGAGTCGGTTGCGCTCTTCGATGGCGCGTTCATAGTCGTCGTTGAATCGCGGTCGGGGCGTCACGAGTTGGGTTACGGTCACGCCGTGGGGCTCAAGCACCTCGTTGAGGCGGTCGCGCGCGCGTTTGGTCGCCGCGGCGTAGGTCGTAGGGTCGGAGACATCGAGAGTCGACTCCCTGCCAAACTCGTCGCGGAGCACCGACCGCGCGAACGGGCGCAGCCACTGCTTGAAGCCGTCGGTGGGGCCTGCATCTGTCACCGCGCGGATGGCATGACTCGGCTGGAGTTGAAAGATCAGCGAGACGTCATCGAAGTGAAAGTTGGAGCCGTCGCTCGCGCGAACCGTCAGCTCGCGGACCGTGAGGATGTCCTCGTCCCGTTCGCCGCGCATGGTGAAGGTCTGCGGGGCTGCGTCGAGAATGTGCAGTGAGTGGAACCCGGGCAGGGCGACCACCCACCCCGGCTGGGTGACGTCTTCCATGGCGCCGCTGACATTGTTGACGCGCACGGCGGCCTCACCGGGCTCGATGCTGGCGACGCTGAAAAAGGCGAAGCCGAGGACGGCGATGCCCGCGGCAATTCGCCAGCCTGCTTGGGGGTTGATCGGCTGCTGCCGAAGGAGTTCTTGGAGATCAATGGTTTCCGAATCTTTCATGGGGGTCCTTCGGGCGTTGAGAGCGTGTTGACGGCCAGGATGTGGACGCGCCGACGTTCTAGGGCTAGAACCGTGCCGGCGTCGAGTTATTTCCTCATATCACACCGGACTCGCATGCTGCACCGAATCCCCACACCATGAACACCGAGATATTTCTGATGTCGCCGCCGCGTGTCGACTGGCACCTTCGCGGTCGGGCCAACTTTCGTAGCCGTGAGGCAGGGGCGGTCGATCCACGGGCGGCTCGGCGGCAGTGGCTTGAGTTGGCGCGATTGATTGAGGCGCGTGGGGGCACCGTTGTGGTCGCGCAGAGCCCCTCTCCTGAACTCACGGGGATGCCTTACGCCGCTGAGTGCGGTCAGATTGTCGGGGACGCGGCGCGTGGCTGGTCCTTTATTTTGCCGTCGATGTGGGCGCCCCACCGTCGCAACGAGCGTGTGGTTTGGGAGGCGCTGGCGCGCGACATGAACCTCGCGGTGAAGGCGCCCCACGCGGGTCTTTGGGAGGCGCAAGGGGACGTCGCGTGGTTCCAAGGGGTGACGTTGCTATTTTTTGGAGGGAGGACCACGCGAGAGGGGCTCGACGCGGTGCGCGACCACTTTCACGGAGAGGTCTTGTTGATCGAGACGAGAGAGCCCGCGTTCCATGGAAATATGGCGGCGCTGCCCCTCGACGCAGTCGATACGCTCGTCGTGTGTCCCGAGGTGTTGGTGGGAGACTCGCTCGCTCGGCTCGCGTCTCGATTCGGCCGCGACGCGTTACTTGAAGTTTCGGAGCCGCAAATTCGAGAGTACGTGACGAACGGTTTGCCCATGGGGCGCGAGCTCCTCGCGCCCACGGTCACGTCCATGGAGGCCCTCGCCCCGCTGGCTGCACGCGGCGTGGAGGTGGTGCGCGTGGACTTGAGTGAGCTGTGTGACAAAGCAGGGGGAGCCTCTCGATGTTTGGTGTCGCGGGCGACGATCGATCTCACTCGTCATCCCGTCCCGGAGCACGCGAAGCTCTCGGCGGTCTGCGCGCAGATCGAAGGAGACGGATGAGCATGAAGGTGTCCCCTGTCGAACTGGCGTCACCGTTCGAGTTCGGCATGTTTGGGAGCGCGGCTCATCGAGACCGCCTGGACCTCGGCGCCTATCCCGGTGCGAAGTTTTGGGAGGCTGAGAACTCGCCGGAGATGGCGAGGCAGTATCG
>CALKDV010000166.1 GCA_938084085.1 uncultured Nannocystaceae bacterium | reverse complement strand
GACGGGGCTGGTCTTGTTCCCGCTCCATGAAGACGTGACCTCCGGCGGAGAGGAGTTCGTGATGGTCGGTGATCGCGCGCAGTTTGGTGTGGTCCCACGTCGCGTGGAGATCTTCGCGGACCGCAAGGACGCGTGGAACCGAGTCACGCGGGTGCGCATCGGGGCCGCCTTCGTCGCAGTGAAGGGAGGGACGCTGTCGGCCTTCAGCACGGTGTGTCCGCACCTCGGCTGCGGGATCGACTTTGATGAGGAGTCCTCGTGCTTCAAATGCCCGTGCCATCGATCCTCCTTCGACCTCGAAGGCGCGGTGACCGAGGGACCCGCGCCGCGTGGGCTCGACGCCCTCGAGATTGAAGATCGCGACGGGAGCATCGCGGTCATGTATCAACGTTTTCGCCAAGGGGTCGCGCAAAAGGAGCTGCTCGGGTGAGTCGTTTATGGGCGTGGGTGGACTCGCGAACGGGGCTGGGCGACCTGTGGCGGGAGGCGGCGGGGGAGCCGGTGCCGGGAGGGGCGCGCGCCCGCTATGTGTTCGGGAGCGTGCTCACCTTCTTGTTTATGCAGCAGGTGGTGCTCGGCATCTTACTCGCCACGTACTACAGCCCCTCGGCGAGTGACGCCTGGGCCAGCACCGCCTACCTGCAAGACCAGGTGACCGGCGGGTGGTTCTTACGGGGACTGCATCACCACGGGTCATCGGCGATGGTGGTGGTGGTGGTGCTCCATATGATCCAGGTGGTGATCGCCGGCGCTTATCGGGCGCCGCGCGAGTTCAACTGGTGGATCGGCCTCGCCCTCGGCGGGTTGGTCTTGGCCTTCGCCCTCACGGGGTATCTGCTGCCGTGGGATCAAAAGGGATATTGGGCGACGCAGGTGGCCACAGGGATCATGGGCTCCGTGCCCGGTGGCGGCGGGATGCAACAGGTGCTGCAGGGGGGAGTGGAGTACGGAAATCTTACGCTGACGCGTTTTTACGCCGTGCATGTCTTCGTGCTCCCGTTGGCCCTCGGGGGCCTGTTGGTAGCCCACATCTACTTGTTTCGACGCCACGGAGTGACGCCCCCGGCGACGTTGAGTGAAGAGGAACTGCGACAGACGACGCAGCCGTTCATGCCGTACCAGCTCTTCCTCGACGTCCTCGCCATGACGGTGACGGGCGGCGTGCTGGTGGCGCTGACCGTCACGACGCATGGCGCGGATCTTTACGCGCCGGCCGACCCGTCCTCCAACTTCGTCGCGCGTCCCGAGTGGTACTTCTTGTTTTTGTTTCAGCTCCTCAAATATTTTGAGGGGCCCTTGCAGATCATCGGCACCGTGTTGATCCCGGGGGGCGTCGCCACATTTTTAATGGCCTTGCCCTTTGTCGACCGATCACCGAGCCGGGCGGTCTCTTCACGTCGTCGGGTGCTGCTGATGGTGGGTACGCTCATGGCAGGAGTCGTGGCGCTCACGGCGATCGCGGCGGTGGAGGATGCCCAAAATGATGGGTACCAACAGGGACAAGCGGCGGCGCGAGCCAACGCCTCCCGCGCGCGTGAGCTCGCGCTCGAGGGCGTCCTGCCCGAGGGAGGGTCCGCTGTGTGGCGTAACGATCCCGCCTATGAGGCGACTGTGACCTTCAGCGAGCGATGCGCGGTGTGTCACGCCGTGGACGGGGTGGGCGGCGATGAGGCCCCCGATCTTGGAGCATTCTCCACGCGCGCGTGGCTGGTGGGGGCCATCCGAACGCCGAGGACAGCGGCCTATTTTGGGGGGACCAAGGGGCACACAGACATGGAGGCCTACGACGAGGCGGCCCTGCCAAATGACCAACTCGACGCCGTGGTGGAGTACCTGGTGCGCCTTCGCGATGAGCCCGAGGTGATGCCGTGGGACGAGGCCCTCGCGGCCCAAGGAGCGAAGCTTTGGGAGGAGGAGCTTGAGTGCAGCGGATGTCACGAGGTGAATGCAGGTGAGGGCGGAGGCGCGCCGAACTTCGCGGGGAGAGGGCGCGTCGAATGGATCGCACGGGTCATCCGTAACTCTGCGGGCCCCGACCTCTACGAGGACAGCGCTGAGATGCCGAGCTTCGAAGGCAAGCTGACCGACGCGGAGATCGAAGCGCTCGCGGCGTACGTGCACGGCCTCGGGCTTGAGTGAGCTCCCCGACGGCTAGGACCGCGCCGTGGGAGTGTGTGCGGCGAGGCTGAGCACCTCGGCGAGGGCGCGCACGAGCCCGGCGTGAGAGGGCTGGTCTGCGGTGTGCGCGACGGGCAGCCCCATGTGAGTCAACGTGTCGCTGGTCACGGGGCCAATAGATATGAGCGGGATAGTTCGCAGCCACTGCTGAGCGTCCGTGGTGGAGAGGGCCCGCTCCACCAATCGCAGCAGGTGTCGCGCGGCACGCCCGCTTGTGACACAGACGGCGTCGAGGGCGTGCTCGGGGACATCGAGGCCCAAAACCGTGCGGGCGCCGGAGGCGGTGACTTCGGGGGCGACGACACGGTAGGCCTCGACGACCGTGAGGTCGCCTCTCGCCGCGTCCATGGCGTCGGGCAGGGTGTCGCGCCCCTCGTCTGCTCGAAACAAAGTCCACGGGTCGGACAACCTCCCCCGCGCTCGCAAGAGGGCGACGAGGCCCTCGGCGTGAGAGGGGGACGCGACGAGCGCGGGCGAGATCCCGTGATGGGACAGCGCATCGGCCGTGCGGGGACCGATGGTGGCGATGGCGGTCGCGGCGAGCACCGCCATCGCGTCGGGTG
>CALKDV010000165.1 GCA_938084085.1 uncultured Nannocystaceae bacterium | reverse complement strand
TTAAACGTGGGGGCTGGGCCTCCAACCGGAGGCGGCGGGGCGACCGCCACGAGGGGCTGACCGTCCACCGGACAAAACTGCCCCTCCGGGAAGACCTTCCCGCATGTCGTACACCGCATCATCCGGCGACCTCAGCCTGTGCGAACCAAACCTGCATCACGAGCCGTGTGAGGTTACGCCGTCCGCCCAGAGTCCGTCAATCCGGTCAGCGGTGCAGGAAAAATGCTCCCAGTGTAGTCTCAGCCCGCTTTATGTCCGAGCCATCTCCACCCGTCCTCGTGGGAGTCCCCGTCAACATCTTTGATGTCGCGTCCGTAAGTCGCAGACAGCGGCCGACCGCGCTTGATGAGCGCGCAGTCGCGGCGCTCACCAAGACACGTACTCAGCTCGAGGCGGCGCTCGCCGACGGCCAGATTATCTACGGGGTCAACACCGGGTTTGGCGCCCTGAGCGAGACTCGAATTGACCCAGAGGCGCTCGCCCCACTCCAGGGCAATTTGCTCCGCTCCCATGCGGTCGGCGTCGGGCCGCGGCTGAGCGACGACGTCACGCGTGGTCTGTTGTTCCTGCGAGCTCACACCCTCGCTCTCGGAGCCTCTGGCGTCCGCCCCATTGTCCCGGCGAAACTTCTCGCGCTCTTGCAGGCCAACCTGATCCCCGAGGTTCCTTCGCAGGGGAGCGTTGGCGCCAGCGGGGATCTTGCCCCCCTCGCCCACCTCGCGCTCCCGCTGATCGGTGAGGGATATATCTGTGAGGGTGACACCCGCATCCCCGCCGCCCAGGCGCTCGTCAAAGCGGGCATCGAGCCCTTGGCGCTCGGACCAAAAGAGGGCCTGAGCCTCATCAACGGGACGCAGGTCACTACCGCTATCGCAGCCCTGGCCACCGTCGACGCCTTCGAGTTGATGGCCGCCGCAGACATCATCGGCGCGATGAGTCTCGATGCCCATCTCGGTACCATCAGCACCTGCGATCCGCGAATTCACGCCGGCAAGCCGCACCCAGGGCAGATCAAGGTCGCCACCAACATCGCGGCCCTCGTCCGCGGCTCAAGCCTCAATCAGAGCCACGCGGACTGCGGCCGAGTCCAAGACGCCTACTCCCTCCGCTGCATGCCTCAGGTCCACGGCGCCGTGCGACAAGCCTTGACCTACGTCCGCACGGCGATCGAGACCGAGCTCAACAGCTTCACCGACAACCCCCTGGTCCTCGCCCGCGAGGACGGAGGCTTTGACGTGGTCTCGGGCGGCAACTTTCACGCGGCGACGGTCGCCCTCCCCGCCGATCATGCGACCGCGTCGCTGACGAGCCTCGCCACGATCAGCGAGCGCCGCATCGACCGTTTCATGAATCCCGATTCCTCCCGTGGTCTCCCCGCCTTCCTCGCCGACAACCCCGGCCTCGAGAGCGGTCTCATGATGGCGCACGTCACCGCGTCGGCGCTTGCGAGCGAGTGCAAGGCGCTGAGCATGCCTGCGGCCGTTGACACGATCCCGACCTCGGCCGGCAAAGAAGACCACGTGAGCATGGGACCCATCGCTGCGCGAAAACTCGCGAGCGTGGTCCGCAATGTGGCGGGGGTCCTCGCGATCGAGGCGGTCACAGCTGCCCGCGCGATCGACCTTCGAGACCAACCAACGAGCCCTGCGCTGCAGCGCGTTCACGCCGCCATTCGACGCCACGTGAAGCCACACGTTGGCGACCGCAGCTACACCGACGAGTTCGAGGCCCTGACAGACGCCATCCTCCGCGGGGAGCTGCGCGACGCGGCGGCCCTGCCCGCGCTTGATCCTGCTTGAGCAGCAACGCGGTCACGGTTTCGGCCTCGGATCCCGGAGCCTCCACATCTCGACGCGACCGACCCGCACGCGGCGGTCGCGGACATACGCCGTCGCCAAATAGTCACGCAGCGCCTGGAACTCCCGGTGAGGCACCGTCGAGCCGAGCACGATGTAGCGAGGTCGTGACGCCCGGAGTTCCTGCAGTAGCAGAGCCGCCCGCGGGGAGTCCTCAAAGCGCAGCGGGCCGGCGCGTCTTCGCCAGCTGTCATCGTTGGGCGGCGTCAACACGCCAAGGGATTTGTAGATCGAACTCCCGGCCATGCGCCCGGCAAGCGGGTAGAGATCCCAAAGGTGCCAGCCCCACACCCAGATGGTGTCGTCGGGATCCGTGTGCGCCTCAATATGTGCAGCGAGCCGCCGTCCTCCCGCATCTCTCGGCACGTCCCGCGCGCCGCGAAGGTGGAGCAGCAGGAGCCCGCCACGCGCTATCAAGATCGCCACCGCCACCGCCATCAGCCACCGGAGCGCTCGTCTCCCGGCGCGTGGGCGCCTCTGGGCCCGCAGTGCCCGAAAAAAGGAGACCACCGCGCCGCCGGCTAGCATGGCAGCAGGCGCCATCGCCAGCGCAAAGTAGCCCTTGTAAAGGCGCCCGCCGATCCACGCTGCGAGCACAGTCGCAGCTAGCCACCCGAGCATCAGCCCCCAACGCCGCACCGCCTCCCGCACGCCACGGATCCCGTGGACCCCGGCGCCGCCGATCAGGCCCAACGGCAAGGCGAGGAAGAATGTGGTCGCCATCACCCCCTCCACGAGGAGCGCCGCGCCCCCGTCGCCTGCCGCGACGTAGCTCCACCCCCAATCATTGAAGGCGTACCCTTGCAGGAAGGCCCCTGCACTCCCCGAGGCCGCGTAGTGGGTGACCACGGCCGCAAACGGCAGCGCGACGCCGCCCACGAGCCCGAGCACCCCCGGAGACCAGAGCTTGAGTCGTCCGTCGCTGCGGCGCCCGACAGCGACCGCAAACCACAGCAACGGGAATATGACAAAGCCCGCCTGCCGCTTGCACAGCGCCGCGGCCCCCGCGAGCACGCCTGCCAAGACCCAATCGCTCACGCGAGCGCTCACCTGACGCTCCGGGCCACGCCAGACCGCCGCGATCGCCCCCACCTGGAAGGTGTTCGCCCAGATCACATAGTTCGCGTCCATGCTGTCGAGCCACGGTTGCTGGAGCACATAGACACCCCCCGCCACACTGGCCGCCAGGAGGCCCCTCGCCCGCGCCATCATACCGAACACGAGACACGTGCCGACCATCGCCCAGAGATTTGCGACAATTTGAAAGGACGCGACGTCTCTGCCTTCGGGCCCGGCGAACGCCCACGCCAAGTAAAAAGACCCAGGCGCCTTCAACTCAACCGTGTCGACATACGGGAGCCCCCCGTCGATAAAAACCATGGCGGAGTACAAAATTCCCGCCACGTCATGGGAAACAAATCCTCCCTGGGTAAACGCGGGTGCCCGAATTATCAACTCAAGGATCAGCAGGGTGGCGAGCACCATCGCCCCCTTTACCGCGCCTCTCTCACCTGCGGGACCTTGTGGCCTATGTCGTTTGTTCGCCACCGTGTTCAGAAAGGATGGTTGAAGGTCACGTTGATACTCAAGGGCGGCAACAGGCTCGCCGCCTGACTCGCAGGGAGCCCCTGACTCGTCGCAATTCTGTCGGGGAGCGTAGCACCAAGGCACTGCGTAGACCGGCGACCAATCGGGACCGACGCCTCGACACGAATCAACTGTGGGAGGGCGCCGAGGAGCTGCACCTGCGCTTGTAGGGCGTAGCCCGCGGTCCCATACCACGACGAACGGTCCAACCATCCGTCGAGGCTGCCGCACGGACTGGCCGACGCGACCCCACCGGTCAGCACTCCTCCCAGCCCCCGGAACCACGCCAGGTGCAGCCCGTTCACGGAGAGATGTCGGATCAGGAGATGGCGATACTCCATCTGCACGCGGGCGACACCCCGGCCGAACACCTCGTTCGCGCTGAATCCACCGAGCCCACCGATCCCCCCGACTCGCAGGAGGCTGCGAAACTGCAGGTCCCCGACGAGGGGCGCGACGACACCACCCCGGACCGCGGTGGCGATGACGTGCTCATGGGCGATGCGCCAATACTGCACCCACCCGCCGCCGACTCCGAGCGTCACACGCATGGGATCCGGGTCCGCATTGTCATTCAAAAACGTCTGTCCGCTCGATAGCCCAAGCTCCAGCACGTGTCCCGACTCTGGCCACCACCCGAACCGCGTGGTGTTGTCGATGAGCCTGAGGGACTCGGTCAGCCGCAGGCCGCCAGATTCGTCGAGGCCTTGTCGATTGAGCCACGAGAATCCTCCGCCGGCTCGAAGCGACAACCGACGGCGTTGGCGATTTCGCGGCCGCAGAAAGAAAAAATTGCCGGCGGCGCTGAGCCCCGCGATCGTCTCCCGATCCGTAAAGATCGCAAAGTTCGCCGTCCGACGCATGTCGCGGCGCAGGCTCGCCTCAAACGCAAGGAACGCGCTCACCGCGTTGGTCCTCGCGATCGGCGTCGTGGCGTTGAAGAACTCCGACGCGGCGACGTTAATCCCCACCCCCGTGTACACGAACCGCCCTTGCTTCGGGTCTAGGTCGTTGAATCGGGGATCCGAGTTGTCGGTGCGACCACCCCGAGACGTTGGAAGCCGAGAAGTCTGCACGATCCGCTGTCGAGGATCGAGGAGCACCGACTTGACCGCGGCGTCTGTCGTGAACTCAAAGACGTGCTCCATTTGGTAGCCCTCTCCCGGGACCTCCCGCACGGCGGCCGCCTCGCGCTCGTCACTCTCGCCGTTCCACACGAGTGGCACGCTCTCTCCAGATTCCAACGACACTCGCACCTGAAGGGGCTCTACCACCGACTCCTCCACCGCCTTGATCACTGTGAGCCTGTGCCGAAATCCGGCCCCGTCAGGCTCCGATACCAGCGATTTCACCCCGTAGTCCGAGGGGATCAACGGTCCGAGCCACTGATCGAAGAACCAGTCGAGCGTATACCCATAAGCCCTAGACAGGAGGGTGCGGGGAGCCGCCGAGGAGTCTTCAACCAGCGCCCCGTAGAACTCCATGAGCGCCTTCGTGCCCATCAAGTCGAGCGCCTTCTCATGGATTCGTCGGCCCGTCGGCAACGAGTTCTTGAAATACCGAGGGTCGTTGCGAGCCGGCATCGGATCTTCGGATCCGCGGAAGTAGCTGTTCGCGAATTGTGCTTGCGACGTGTACAAAAATCGATCAACCGCGGGCATAAAACTGACGCGGCCAAGAATCTCCTCCGCGAACTCGTCCCGTGTGTCTCGACGAAACTGCCAGGTTTGGGTCAGGGCATACGACACCATCCCTGAGACCCACAGGGTGGTCGAATCGTCGTATCGCCCCGCGAAGAAACCCTGCGCCAGGGTCTCAAGCACCGCACGGGCTACCGCCGCCTCATGAAACTTTGTCACCCGCTCCGCAGGGAAGACCTGAAAGGCCCGATCACTCACGAAGACAAGACTGGGATGTCCCGAAGCGATGGCGGAGCGAAAGGGTCCGT
>CALKDV010000164.1 GCA_938084085.1 uncultured Nannocystaceae bacterium | reverse complement strand
AGCCCCACGACGATGACAACGAAGAAAAAACGTACATCTCGACGGTCCGGTGGGCTTAGCCGCCGCGGATTCATCCTCTCCTCCTCGGCGCTCGCGGGCGCAGCGGCGTTCCCACACATCTGGATCCCTGGCCGCGCTCGGGCGTCGACCTCGGGGTTCAACACGGCGAAGCACTTCCTGTACTTTCGTCTCTCCGGTGGGTTTCGCTTCCCCACATGCTTCAACGCGAACGTCGCCCAAGAGTTCAACCCGTTCGGCCAAGCGAGCAGCGTGGCAGAGGGCACCGAGTGGGGCGTGGGTTCCTTGCTCGCTGACGATGGGTGGCTCACGCCAGAGCTTGAGACCGAAGGCCTCAACTCCGTCACCACCCTCACCAATGACATCGCCGTCCTCCCATGTGTAGACCACGAGCCCCTCGCGGGGGGTGCCGACGGTAACCACGCCACGGGCCTCGAACGCTTTCTGACTGGATACGTGGGAGGTGAGACGGGCCTGTTCACCATGATTAACTACGGTCTCCGCGCGCGGTATGAAGCGGCGAGCGAGTCGGGCGATGTGATCTTGCCCTCCATCATCATGGGAAATCCTGGCATGGCCCGCGGCGTCGGCGACTACGCGGCGTATCGCCCGCCGATCCTCCGCGGCGATGATCTCGATCAGTTCGCGTTCGGCGTGGAGAGCGTCCTCGACCCATGGATGCGTGAGCTCGCCCAGTCCTACGATCTCAAGTTCCGCGATTCACAAAATCTGCAGCACTACGGGAAAGTTGACGGGTACATCCAGTCCCGCGAGGCGACCCAGGCCTACGCAGACATCTTCAACTCCGACATTTTGAAGATTCGAAACAACTCGACGGATCTCCACGACGGGATCAGCAATCGCCGTCTCGAGGACCTCATCGGCAATGACAGCACCGCCCGTAATATTCGACTCGCGCTGCGCTTGTTCCACTTCGGATGCCCCGCGGTCTACATGGACCAAGGCGGCTACGACCTTCACTCCAACGAAGAGAGCGCCCTGCCCGGTCGCGTGCGCAACTTGAATCGCCTCATCAGCGCTATTCACCAGACCCTTCACGAGATGCAACACCCCGACGGCGGCACCTACTGGGATCACACCGTGGTCGCCTTCGGGAGTGAGTTCAGCCGCACCGCGAGGGGCTCACAGTTCAACTCCGCTAGGGGCAGCGACCACGGGGGCGACTACGCCACCAGGTGGATGTCGATGCCGATGATGGGCGGACCGATCAAGGTGCTCGGGCAACAGCTTGGCGAGACGCGGAACGCGGACTTAAAGGCGCTCGGCAGCGTGTACTCCTATCGCGCGACCATGAAGACCTTCATGGACATGCTCGGCTGCGACCACAGCGAGTTCTTCCCCGCCGACGACCCCTTCGAGGACTTGTTCGGATGAGCCGCGTGCGCTGGTATCACCTGTCCCCGGTCCTCGCCGCGCTCGTCCTTGGCTGCGGTTCGTCCACCGTGCCCAACCTCTACGACGACGGAGAGCCAGGCTTCGACCCCGACCGCCCTGAGGTCGGCGACGACGACACCGCGGTCGACCCCTACACGGGCGACAACGAGATCGTGCTAGAGGCGCAGGCCAACTTCCGCACGGGCATCGAGTTCCACGAGAAAGTCATATGGCGGACGTGTACGCCCAACGGCGGCGTTTGCCACAACAACAAAGAGTATCCAGACCTCCGGACCCCCGCGAATTTTGCCGCGGCGTTCGGATCCTCGTGCAACCTGCAACCCAAGGACTACTCCTCGGTGTGGGACGGCTGCGAACGTCCGGGCGATCGCTTCTCCGTCAACGGCGGCGGGTTTGACCCCTTCACAGAGGAGATCGGATGGATCGAACTGATCCCTGGGGAGCCCCTCGAATACGGCGATGACCCGCCCCCGTTCAACGCTCCAGGCCTCCACATTCATCTGGAGAGCCCGGTGCCAGGCGACCGACAAAGTGGCTACGGCGACGGGCAGTTCTCGCGGTTCTTCATCGTCGACGGCGAAGTTAACGACATCATATTCTCCAGCTACGGAACCCGGTGGTGGGTCCTCGAGGATCGGACGCACCTGATCGCCGATGTGCGCTCCTACCAGACCACGACGGTCCAAAACCTCGTCTCGGTGGGCATCGTGGAGGGGGATCGCAACCGCAACGGGATCTACGGAGCCCGCGAATCGGAGCCCCATGCGTTGCTGCAGCCGGGCGCGCCAGAGCAGAGCTACTTGATCGGGCGAATGCGTGGCGAGATGTACGACGAGCTAATTCCTGGCTCGCGGATGCCCTTGGCCAACCAGCCCCTCTCTGTCTCGGAGATGCTGGCCTTCTACTGCCTGATTGAGCAATTTCCGGCGTCGGGAGACCCGAGCGGAGTCGCCCGACCCATCGACTACAACAGCTGCTCCTACGCCGCCGACCCCGAATCGGTCGATCTGCTCGGGGTAGGCCTGAGTTGGAACACCCGCATCAAGGGAATCCTCGGTGCGAACTGCGGTTGTCATGGTGGCAGCGAACCCCTCGCCGGACTGGATCTCGCGAGCGCCAACGGCTACGCCAACGTGCTCTCGGTCGCTTCAACACAGGTCCCAGGCCTCAACTTGGTAGAGCCAGGAGACCCGGAGAACAGCTACCTGTACATGAAACTCATCGGAGCCGACGGGATCGAAGGGGACAAGATGCCGCTCGACCCGCTCAGCGGTGAGGGCAGCCTGCCGCAAGACTACATCGATGATATCGCGACGTGGATCCTCAACGGCGCCCTCGAAGACGAATAATCGTCGCCCCTCCGGGGGCCGCCTTTGACGGCGACGAAGCACCCGCACTAGACTGCGAGGTGCATGGAGGACCCCCGAACGACCCGACCGGGCGCCCCCATCACCCCTCGATGGCATCAACGCCTCTTGGTGTGGGGATTCATCGCGCTGATCGCCGTCCCCGTGGCCTACGCGGGATGGGCCGGACGTCCCTTGATGCGAGGGCTTCCTCGCACGCTCGCAGACCTCCAAAATATCTCGTGCCTGTTCAGCACCAAGCCGGATGGATGGGTGTTCTTTTACTTCCAAGTCCAACGGAAGGGGTCGCCGCATTGGGAGACGCTGGAGACCTCCTCGCTGGCGCCGCTGCGCCCCTTTGGCTATCGGTCGCGCCTGCACCGCTACCTCGTGAACTGGCAGCGGCGAGAAGGCGCGGGGACGAGGGAGATGGCCCGATGGATTTTAACGCGCGTCGCAGAGCTTGAACCCGGCGCTCCCCCGCCGTTACGCGTTCGCATCGCGCAAGGGTGGACCCGCTCCTCAGTCGACGACCCCCCCACCGGCCGATGGAACCCACCACCGTGGAGACGCCTGTCTGCGCAGCGTCGTCGCGTGATCGCAGAGTATCAAAGTGAGGAGCTGGCGAGATGAGCCGGGTGCAGCGGGTGTGGTGGGAGTTTTGGCTGTCCCCGGTGGACGCCCGGCGCGTGGAGCTGGTCCGTCGCGGCCTGGGGCTCGTTCTCCTCGCGTACGTCATTTCTTGGGGAGTCCACATCGACGAATGGCTCACCCCCGGCGGCTTTCATCCGTCTCCGGCAGCAGATCCCGCCAACGCTCCGCGCTTCCCGCTGTTGCCGCGTGCGTGGGCCGCCCCCGTCGGCCTGACCTACCTCGGCGTACTGCTCGCGTGGCTGGGCGGTCGTCTGCGCCCATGGTCGAGTTGGATCGTGTGGGCCGGTGTCGCGTACGTGACCGCGACCGATCCCATCTCTGCCTTCACGATCAACCGCGTCTTCGTCATCACCTTGTTCATCCTGGCCATCGCCCCCCAGCAAACCTCCAGCACCATGCCCGCGTGGCCGCTACGGATGCTACAGGTTCTCCTCCTCACCCACTATGCGGCGTCCGGGTTGTGCAAAATGCTGCATGGCGACTGGCTTAACCACACTGACGTGCTGTGGACCCAGGTGCAAGGCATCTACATGACCAACGCCGCGGCGTGGTCCGTTCGAACCATGCCCCTGGAGCTCTGGACGGCGATGCAACATGCGGCGCTGGGCTTCGAGGTGACCGCCCCCCTCCTGTTCTCCATTCGTCGTCTGCGGGCACCCGCCTTGGCGTTCGGCCTACTGTTCCACATCATCATCGCGGTTACGATGTACAAGCTGATCTACTTCAGCGCGCAGATGGTCGCCCTCTACCTCGCCTTCGTCCCCGCGACGTGGATATGGACACGCGACGACTCGAACCTGGGGAGTCAACTCTCGTCGTGAACACTCCCACCACGCCCAACGATCCGCGGCCACGCCGGTCGCTGTTCGGCGCGCGACGGCGCCCCCCCGGCCCCAACCTCCTCGCGCGAGGTCTGTCACCACTGCACGACACCCGAGATACGCTGCGTTTCCTCGACGAGCTCGCCGCCAACTACGACGACGTGGTGTGGACCCGGCTCGGCTCCCTGTCCATCTGGGTCCTTCGCCACCCCAGCGACATCGAACATCTTCTCCTCCGTGAGCACGCAAACACCTGCAAAGACTC
>CALKDV010000163.1 GCA_938084085.1 uncultured Nannocystaceae bacterium | reverse complement strand
CGGCAGCAGCATTAAGCGCCGGATCAGATACTGCCGTACTTGCACGTCAACCTCACAGATTCTGATTCGCAGCGAGGGCCCGAGATTCCACGGGCTGCGACGGAAACTTCTATGTTTCCCGAGATCTTGCCTTTGTCAAACGGACGCACCATCCTCACTTCGTGGCTGCAACCTCCCACCGAATGTCTAGGCGCACTCCGGCGTCCTTCATGAGGTTCATCACGGGGCAACGGGCCTCGACTTCTTCCACCAGCTCGTCAAGTTTGTCTTGGGTACTGCTTGTCAGGACCCGTGCATGGAGTTTCACGGTCTGAAAATGAGGGCGTATCGATCGGTCGCCGCTTCGTCCGCGGATGTCAATCGTGGATGCAGCCTCAAAATCGATTCTTTCGTAGGGGAATTCGAACTCGCTCGCGGTGCGCCGAAAGGTCACCGCTTCACAACCACACAGCGCACCCAGCACGGACTGCAGCGGAGTCGGGCCTGACCCGCCTCCACCTGCCGCCGCGGGCTCATCGGTTACCTGAACCCCAGCTTCCGCATAGTCCAAAACGGTACGCATTGTTGCGTGAGTTGTGCCGGAAACGTGCCTGCGGCGAATGAACTCGCCTTGCGGCTCTTCAAAACTCATTGCGGCTCCAATCCATCTGTCACATCGGCGTTCTCACTGTGGAGTTCAACTCCCGCATTTGCTGCGGCAATCAAGAGCAACGTCGCGAAGTCATCTTGCTCGTGGCCATGACCGATGCTGGACTCGACGATGTCCCGAGTCATATTGGTAATAGGCATCGGCACCTCGTGCTTGCGAGCTTCGCCCAGACCGAGGTCGAAGTCCTTTCGCAGCAAAATGGGAGTGAACGTTGGGTGGAAGTCAAGATTCACCATCGCCGGCGTCTTGTACTGGCTGAAAATACAACCCATCACGGAGTTGTTGATGAAGTCCATCACGGCTTCTCGCTTTACGCCCGCCTTTTCCCCCAGCACGAGAATCTCGGACAACGCTTGCGTGTAGATGCCTAGCAAGAGATTGTGGTAAATCTTCACGAGTCGTGCCGCTTCCCCGTCACCGACATAGGTGACCGATCGACCCAACGACTCGATCATCGGTTGGACCAGCTGGAAAGTCTCCTCATCACCACTACAGACAACACTGAGCTTCCCGGCGGCGACCACCTTGCCATTGCCGGAAACAGGGGCTGCAAAGAAGCGTGTCCCTCGCTCAGCTGCGGCCTCGCGAATCTTTTTGCTGGTCTCCACGCTCACCGTCGAGCAGTCCACCACGATCTTTGGAACGGATTCCCCGGTGAGCAGTCCTACCTCTGGGTCGAGCATCACCTGCTCAAGATCCTTCGAGGCGCTCACCATCGAGAACACCACTTCTCGGTGCGCGAGATCGCGCACCGTCTCCCCTACCGACGCACCCTCATCCACGAGAGGCTGGGCCTTGGCAGCGGTACGATTCCACACTTGGACGTCGTAACCGACTTTCACCAACCGCGCTGCAAGCGGCGCACCCATGTTCCCTAGGCCGATCCAACCCACGGTCATTTGCTGGCTAGACATATCGACTCCCTATGCGTCTTTCGCTATCGAGGCCCGCAACTGCGTGGCCAACCAATCGGCTGTCTTGTAACGGTGCTTGGCTGCGACGTTCATGCAGCCGTGATTCCCATCGGGAAGCATCAGGAGAGAACCGCCGGTCTCCTCTGCCAACCGCCGTGCACCATCCGGCGGTATTAGTCGGTCCCGAGCACCGAAAATGATCATGAGCGGGCACGCGATGTCACCGGTGCGACCGACCAAGGACAGATTGCCCGCGTGCTCCCGGCCTTCGTTCTGGTCCGCGAGATGCGACCGGAATGTGAAGGTCCTTCGGGTCAACTCTGGGAGTTGATCCCAAATGGACTGCCAGTCATAAGGCCCGGCCAAAGCGGCACACGCCTTGATGCGGTGCTCTCCGCTCACCATCCTGGGTGCGTAATAGCCGCCGAGCGACACACCCCAGACACCGATGCGGTCTGCGTCCAGATCCTCGCGAGCCTCCAGCCAATCGACAATCGCCGTGCCGACCTCTTCCCAGTTCCCCTGAATGGGAAGGTCGTACTCGCTCTCTCCCTGCCCCGGGCCATCCACGGCAAGAGTGGCCATCCCGCGATCAAGAAACAGTTGCTCGGTGCTGCGAAGTTCCTCTTTGGCGGAGTCGAGCCCACTGACCATGATGACAACAGGTGGATTCTTTACCTCACGCGGCTTGCGCAGCACAGCGACCATTTCGCACCCCTTATACGGGATACCGACACGCTCGCCTTTCGGAGACAGATACGGAAGGGCATCCGTCAAGCACCTCACCGCGAGTTCGTGTGTGGATTTCATCTTCTCGGGGAAGTCAACAAAGACGAATTTTCCAAAGTGGTAGTAGACGGCGGCGGTCCACAGGTGCTGGCCGCCGGAAATCGTGCGCCCGTCGGCGATAGCTTCACGACCGAGCTCCTCGAGAATTGACCCCGCTGACACCCATGCGTCTGCCCAGTCTTCCCAGGCGATCACCGAGGACGTCACCGATTGGAAATCTGCGACCGAAACCCCGTTGGTGGTGAAACGAGGCGCCCAGTGAGCGATGGCCTCTTTAACAAGTTGATCCTGCTCCACAACACTCACGCCGCCATCACCAACCCTTCCGGGAATTGGTGGATGTCTTCGAAACCGTCGTCACTGACGACGATCATCTCTCCGGTTTGCACGCCCGCAGAGTGGCTCGCCGTCGTGACGTTGGGTTGAATCACGATCGCCATCCCCGATTCCAACGTTTCCTCCGGCACATACGAAGGAATGCGGGATGGTGATGTCCCGATGGGTGGCAAGTAGCCCATGCCGAGTCCGTGAAAGAGGTCATCTGTCGTCGTGTAGCCCGCGGCCTCTATCGCGGAACCCGCCGCCACGAGATCGGAACTTGGGACGCCTGGCTTGCAGGCACTTCGCATCGCCGCACGTGTGCTCATGGCGGTGGCGTGTAGGTCTCGATACCGGTCAGTCATCTCTCCGAGAGAGACGGTGCGAAGGATCTGCCCCGGGTACTCGGGGGCCACTGCCGCACTGAGCTCGAAGGTCACGATCGAGTTTCTTGCCAGAACCCGACCCTCCGGGACCTGACTTGGAACGTCACGATCCGGTGCCGTTGCATCGGTGACGCAGATGTAGCAGATGTGGTCGCGCCCACCCATACGCGTGTAGGTGGAGCGCGCTGCTGCGAGCAAGTCCCAGTCAGTGGCACCGGGCACGCATGCTGCGACCAGGGCCCGGGCACCGGCATCGCTCACCGCCGCACCCATGCGCAGCGCATCGACTTCCTCACTCGACTTACGAACTCGCAGCGCGATGTGAGCCTTGTCGATCGAGATCAACTCGATACCCAACTCCTGAGCCTTCGCACGCACCGCAACGGGCACAGTGCCGAGGGTGGCTATCGCGCTCTCTGAGCCCAACAATTCCGACGGCACCGATTCGTCAAAGTCCAGCACGTCCGTGTCATGGACAACCCGCTGCGCATACGGAATGTGATTGTGGAACTGAACCCACATGCGGCAGGAGCCTTGCTCAAGAGAAAGCCACGCGGCACGCGTCACCGCCCAACCGTTGAGGTAGGTGACATGAAGCCCGGATCGGTTCTCTCCAAACGCCAGGACCCGTCGGGCACCAACGGTGTCAGCGATGCGCAGTGTCGCTTCTCGACGCCGCAGAAACTCAGTCGAGGAAAACTGGAACTGATGAATGGTCATGCGTTGTGACCAGTCTTTCCCAAGTACATGGAGGCAACCTCAGGGTTGTCCGCTATGTCTTTTGCATCTCCAATCAGGCGCACCTTGCCTTGCTCCATGACCACTCCATGTGTGGCCAAGTTCATGCCGAGCCGGACGTTCTGCTCGATCATCAAGACAGTGCGCCCTTCATCAGCCATATCGCGGATAACTGATGCAACGGTGGCCACGGATTTGGGGTCAAGTCCGAGCGATGGCTCGTCCATCAGCACGACGGCCGGATCAAGCATGAGGGCTCGGCCGATTTCCACCATGCGACGTTGTCCACCTGAAAGGTTGCCAGCGTGCTCCTTGGCGCGCTCCTTCACCAGTGGAACCATCTCCGCAACCATGGCAAGCCGCTCCTTGAGCAGCGCGCGGTCACGTCGTATCGCGTAACCACCCATAAGCACGTTCTCGTGCACACTCATTTCCGGGAAGAGGGCCCGGTTCTGCGGAACCTGGGCGATACCCGACTTCAAAACTTCACTTGGTGACAGCCCACCGATATCGCGGCCACCGAAGGTGACGGTGCCACCCTTGGGCTTCAGAAGCCCACTGATGACGCGAAACACCGTGCTCTTGCCAGCCCCGTTCGGGCCAACAATGCAGGTGATCGTTCCCTTGTCGACCGTGAGGTCCACACCTTGAAGAACCAGGCCGCCTCCGTACCCGGCCTCGATGTTTGCCATCGTCAGCACTGACTCACTCATTGCCAACCCCCACCATGTGGTCCGGCCCCAGATACGCCTCAATCACTTGCGGATCGTTGCGAATCTGATCTGGCGTCCCCGAGGTCAGAACTTCTCCACCGGAGAGAACGTGCACGGTGTCGCACAGACTCAAGACCAGGGGAATGTTGTGCTCGACAATGAGTACTGTCGTGCCGGCGTCATTCAAGCGACGAATGACATTGGCGAGTTTCTCAATCAGCGTCGGGTTGATGCCACTGGCCGGCTCGTCCAACAAAATGATGCCCGGACGCAACATCAAGACTTGCGCTAGTTCGACGAGCTTCTGCTGACCGAAACTAAGAGCTGCAGCGTCTTGCTTCTCGAACTGCGCCAGCCCCATGAAGTCGAGAACTTCTCGTGCGCGCTCGACTTCATCACCGCTGTAGCGACCCGCCACCATCTGGCGAACACTCGTGGTCTCCAACGGAGCGACCAAGT
>CALKDV010000162.1 GCA_938084085.1 uncultured Nannocystaceae bacterium | reverse complement strand
ACCAGCGCGTCGATGATCCCCGGCTCGAACGCAGAGTGTCCGGCCTCCGGGATGATTCGTAGATCGGCGTGGGGCATTTGTCGCTTGAGCTGCCACGCATTCTTGACCGGACAGATCACGTCGTAGCGCCCGTGGACGATGGTGGTTGGGATGTGGGAGAGCTGCGCCGCGCCCCGCAGCAATTGTTGCTCGTCGTCGAGGAAGCCGCGGTTCACGAAGTAGTGGGCTTCAATTCGCGCGAAGGGGAGCGTGAACGCGAGGTCATTGCACAGGGCGTCGACGTCATCGTCTTGCGCCAGGGTCGCGACCCGGCATTCATATAGACTCCAGCTCCTCGCGAACGTCGCTTGGACCTGCGGGTCCGTGCTCGTGAGTCGTCGGTGGTAGGCGTGGATCACGTCTTGGCGCTCCTCGACCGGCAGCGGCGCGACGAAGTCCGCCCAGGCGTCGGGGAACAGGGCGCTGGTCCCCGAACCGTAGAACCACTGGAGCTCGGCGTCCGTGAATGTGAATACGCCGCGTAGAACCAACTCACTGACTCGCGTTGGGTGGGCGATGGCGTAGGCCAAGGCGAGCGTGCTACCCCACGAGCCACCGAACACCATCCACCGATCGATGCCGAGGTGTTCGCGGAGGCGCTCGATGTCAGCCACGAGCGCCCAGGTGTCGTTGCCTCGGAGCTCTGCGTGCGGTCGTGAGCGCCCACAGCCGCGCTGATCGAACAGGACCGTTCGATATCGGCTGGGGTCGAAAAATCTTCGATGCTTTTCACCGCAGCCGCCCCCCGGGCCGCCGTGGAGGAACAGCGCAGGTTTGCCGTCGGCGTCGCCACATTGCTCGTAGTACAGCGAATGGAGGTCAGAGACCGCCAGCATCCCGGAGTCCCACGGGTCGACATGTGTGTAGAGCGTCCGCACCTGCCGACTCAGTTCTCCACAAATCGATCTGTGGCGCGCACCAGCGCGTGGATAATTCCAGGCTCCAGCGCCGAGTGGCCCGCGTCTTCGATGATCTGGAAATCCGCCTCTGGCCATGCACAAGACAGTTCATAGGCCGTTTGAAGCGGGCAGACGGCGTCGTGTCGCCCTTGAACGATCACGCCGGGGATGTGGCGGATGCGGTCGATGTTCTGCAACAACTGATCGCGCGGTTCGAAGAAGGCGCCATGCATGAAGTAGTGACATTCGATCCTCGCGAGCGCCGCGGCGAAGAGGTCATCCTCGTCGCTGATGGATTCCGCGGGAGGTGTCCCGCGGGGTCCCCTGAGTGTGCTCGTGGAGAGCTCCCATCGGGCCCATCGCCGCGCCGCCTCGCGTTGGATCGATTGGTCCTCGGCGGTGAGTCTTCGGTGGTATGCGCTCAATAGGTCATGTCGCTCGTTTGCGGGGATGTGCTCAAGGTACGGCGCCCATTGGTCTGGATACAATTGGCTCGCGCCCTCCTGGTAGAACCACTGAAGTTCGCGATGTCGCGCCATGAAGATACCTCGCAAGACAAGCTCCGTGACGCGTGAAGGGTGCGCTTGCGCGTAGGCGAGGGCGAGGGTGCTTCCCCAAGATCCGCCAAACACCATCCAACGATCAACGCGCAGGTGGAGGCGAAGTAGCTCGATATCCTCGACCAGATCCCAGGTCGTGTTGGATTCGAGGCACGCGTGCGGCGTGCTCCGTCCCGAGCCACGCTGATCGACGAGCACGATGCGATAGCGAGCGGGATCGAAGAACCGGCGGTGGTCATCGGCACAACCACCGCCAGGGCCGCCGTGCAGGAATATGACGGGCTTCCCGCCGGGGGCGCCACACTCTTCGTAATAGAGCTCGGGCCCATCGGTCACCGCGAGTCGCCCCGTGTTGAATGGCTCGAGGGGGGGATACAGCCCGCGGGGGGCCGCGTCCGCGGACGTGGCCGCGGGATCGAGGAGCGCTGCCGGTGCTTGCACAAGCTCGATGAGCACGCCGACGCCGCCCTGGGGGGCCTCGGCAGAACCCTTGGGGTGAATGAAGCAGACGTCGTGTCCGGCGGCGCCTTTGCGGATGCCCCCTGGGGTGAACCGCACCCCGTTTTCTTGCAGCCACGTCACCGCGGCGTGAAGGGAGTCCACCCACAGGCCCAGGTGGTTCAGGGCGGGTTGGTGCACCTTGGGGCGAGCGTCGGGATCAATCGGCTGCATCAGATCGATCTCGACAGAGAACGGAGGCTCACCAAGGACGAGAATCGATTCGTCGACGTTCTCCGATTCGCTCCGGTACTCGCCGTGCTTCATCACGCCGAATAGATCGATCCAAAGGTGCTCGAGCGCGTCCCGTTGGAGCGCGCCGATGGCGACTTGTTGAAGACCCAGAATGCGGAAGGGACGAGCGTCCATGGAAGGGGAGCCTACCGCATGAGGGGACGCGGCGACACCCGGCGGTCTACGTGTGCAATCGCGGGAGTTCGGAGGCGTCGGCGATGACTGCCGCTTCATGGTTCGCGATTTCGCGGACGCGATGCTCGAGCGCGACCTCGTCGACGACCCCCGTCTGGCGCGCCAGGTCAATGTAGGTCGTGTGGTGTCTCGCCTCGGACGCGAGCAGGTCTGCGTACAGGGTCTGCAGATCACCTACGTCGAGCGTCTCGGAGAGGAGCTTCATCCGCTCACAACTCCTCGCCTCTATGAGCGCGCAGCAAATCAACAAATCGACCATGCGCTGAGGCTCTTCTTTGCGCACGATCTCAAGGAGCCGCCCGGCGTAGGGGCTGGGGCGCTGCCGTTTGAACTCGAGGGATCGCGAGCGCATTAGCTCCACGACGCGCTCAAAGTGCTCAAGCTCCTCGCGCGCGAGCGCGGAGAGCGGGGTGACCAGCTGTGGATACTCGGGGTAGCGGAAGATGAGGTTGATGGCCGTGGAGGCGGCCTTCTTTTCGCAATGGGCGTGGTCGAGCAGCACCTCGTCCATGTGGGCGATGGCGGCGGCGGCCCACGTGGGTGGAGTCGCGGAAGCGAGGCGCAGCATGGCGATCTATCTACCATGCGCGTATGATGCGGGTCATGTCGTGGCGTCGCCATCAGCGGGCAGCTTGGGTCCATGCGCGGTCGCGGGCTGGCCTCGGCTCGTCGTTGGCAGGGGGGCTGCTTTGTGGGGCCTGCGCGGTGGGAGCAGGGGTGCCGCCGGTCAGCCCTCTCCCAGGCGCCGCGCCCGCGACCCAGCTCACAGCACCGGCGCCCATGCGCGTGGTGTCCGTCTCGGATGAGGGGGACGCCGCGGCAGAGGGCTCGTCCATGCGGCGTCTTTTGGTGGTCGTGGTCCAGAATCTTGATCCGCTCTCGGTCCGGCCAGAGAATTTTGTAGTGGTCACCGCGGCCGGCGCCCGCGTCGTCCCCGTCGACGCGAGGTTCGTGGAGTCTTCTCGATTTCCCACACAACGATCGCTCTCGCTCGTCGGAGTGTTCGGTGAGGGGCTCGCCCAGGCGCTGCTCGTTGTCCAACCCATTCATTCGGTCGCCGGGGCCACGTTGGATCGGGTCTCGTCACCCGTGGAGCCCGGAGGGAGTCGGCCTCGCGCGCTGTATTGGCAGCGCCGGGGCGCGGGGGAGGCGGAATTATGTGGCGCGGCGTCGAGCGTGGTCGAGGTGTGGTGGACGCGAACGGTGCGGCGCGGCGAGTCGGCGAGTCCAGGAGATGGCGAGGCGGCCCGCAGCATCTCGCGCCCGCCGTCCGAGACTGTCGACGAGGTCGCGCTCCCATTCTACGCCCGCGAGAACCACACCATGCATTGCGAAGCGGGCACGCGAGGGGTGGGCTCGCTGTTGCTACCTGCCGGCGTGGTGGAGGCGGTCGACGGCGCCGTCTCCCCCCAGACGGTCCTCGGACCACAACACCGGGTGCGCGGGGATGAGACGACGCACGCCGCTCGAGAGGAGAGCTGACCGCGACCATGGCCAAGCGACGGCGATCTATTTCCGGCCCGATCATTTTGTCCTCCGTGTCCGTGGCGTTGAGCATCGCGATGCTCGTGGGCTGGATTTTTGTGCTCGTTCGCAACAGAGAGTTCACCAAGGGGATGGTGCTCGACATGTGGATGCTCGTCGGAGGCGTCGCGTCGCTCATCACGATCATGACAGTCCTCGTGCTGTTCACCGTGTTCCTCGCTCGGGAGATCGGCGAGGTGCGGCGCCAAGATTCGTTCATCGATTCGGTCACCCATGAATTACGGAGTCCGCTGGCCGCGATCCGTTTGTGTCTCGAGACCATGCGCCGCAAGGGCCTCGACCCCAGCAAGCGTGAAGAGCTTCAGCGGATGATGTTTGAGGACATTACGAGGCTCGACTCCCTCATCGACGCTGTGTTGATGGCGAGCAGGGTCG
>CALKDV010000161.1 GCA_938084085.1 uncultured Nannocystaceae bacterium | reverse complement strand
TCTCCCGACATCTCCGTGTCGCCCTCTCCCGACATCTCCGTATCGCCCTCTCCCGACATCCCCGTGTCGCCCTCTTCCGACATCTCCGTGTCGCCCTGTTCCGACATCTCCGTGTCCTCACCGTCAACCTCGGTATCACCCGGCGCAAGTTCGCGACCCGAACACCCGGCGGAGATCATTGTCACACACAAGACCCACAAGCGATGCCTACCCATCTGCACACACTACAGCGTCCGATCAACGCGGGCAATAGGCGCTTCCGTCCGAGCCCGCATCAGGAGTGGGGAATCGACTCCCACGTCCTGACGGTCACTGGTGGTCAGGCTGCCATGAAGCCTCGTGGTGACCTGGTGGAGAATCTCTCGCTGGCGTGTCGCGCCGAGCGATGCTCTCCTCGCTCTTGCGAGATCGGCCCCTTCGCCGTTCCTGCCCTCCGCTTCGTGGATCGCGGGCCGCCTCATTGTCGTCAGACGACTGCCGCTCTCGCGGAGCGTCGGCGGATTCGTAGCAGACCGAGCAGCCCGAACGCGACAATGCTGCGGAGGCCTGTTCCTCCTTCGGGCCTCGCACTGCACGCGCATCCGCCCTCCGCGTCCGCCGAAGCTTCTCCGCCTTCGCCTGACTCGCCGCCGTCGAGGCCACCGTCGCCATCACCACCGTCGTCGCCCCCGTCATCCCCGGAGTCACCGCCACCGTCGTCGCCGCTCTCGGGCACACATGAGGGCTCTTCCACCGAGGGGTCTGCCGGCCCGTACCCGTTGATCTCATGGAAGTCCCACACGTCCTCAAAGGTCGCCCCCACGCCTTGGGAGAAATCTTCGATGGTCCCCGTGGCCACCCACAACTTGCCGCTACGTTCGGTCCCCTCCAACGCGACGATGTAGCCCGTACCGCTGCCAGGAATGGCAAGGGTCTCCTCCACCCAAATCCACGACTGCGTGCCGGTGAAGGGCTCGTAAAACAAAGCCGGCTCAACGACCTCGTTGGCGTCAAACACGATCGCTCCCAAACCCTCGGGAACCTCGAAGGGCACGTCGACGGCCTCGGGTAACCCCTCGGCCAACACGTACACGAGCGGTCTGTGGTCGGCGAGTCGTTCGACCACCGGTACGCCCACCTGTAAGAACAACGAATCGGTGCTGCTCGCGTCGAACGCCATCCACACCGGGGCCACGTCGCACGTGACCTGATCGTAGAGCACAATGGAGCGGTCCACATCCGCGATCGCAAACGCCTCCTCCGGGACGGGGTGGTCATCCACGCTCAGGTATGGGGCATGCGCCAGGGTCAAAAAGGTCCAAGTAGCAGCGGCAATCACCATGCGGGAGGGGTAGCCGCCAACGCCGCGATTGCAACCGCAGCCGCGCCCACGCCCCCAGTGGCGAAATCGCGCAAAATTGCCTCTCGATATGTTGCAGGCCCCCTGTCACGCCAGAACGTCCGCCACGCCGTCACGTCGGGACGGCGTGGCCACACGACCCCGCAAGCGCAGATCGCTGCCGCCCGCGCAGTGCGTGGATGAACTCCACGCCCTCGAAGATGATCCATGCAGCCCGTCCTCCGGCTCCTCTGCCTGCACTCGGATGCCCAAAGGAGGCCTCCAACGCTCAAGCAACAGCCCCAACGTGGCGGCGACCGCCGGTGTGCACACGTTCACGGAGGACACACGGTGACCGTGTAGCTTGGCAGATCGTTGTGGCGACTACCTACCGTCCAATGTCTAGGTCGCGATGTCTTCGCAACCTGTGTGTCGACACCGCCGCACCGCTCGGAGGTTGACGATATGGCCGATGCAGAGCAACAGCCCCGCCAGGATCCCGAGGGCCTCCCCGGCGAGATGCACACCGGCCTCCTCGTGCCCGTCGTGCGCACCGTGATGCACGTGTAGGTCTTGTGTCTTATGTTCAGCGTGACCGTCATGACCGCTCGCGATCTCGTCCTGAGTAGAATCTCCGTGGTGCCCGTGATGCTCGCTCGACATCTCCTGCACGCGCGACAGGAGCAAGCCTACGATGCCTAGCGTTAAGAGCCCCGCGACCATCGGCGACTTGTGTCGACGCCAGCCCATGCCGAGCGCAGCCGTGCCAAAAATCACGGCAACGATGGTGAGCCCAAGCTCCATTTCATGGCTCAGCCACACCCCGAGTCCGAGCGCGGCAAACGCAGCAGGAGCCGCGGCACACAAGGCGCAGTGCACTGCACACACGCTGCTTGCCAGGGCGCCGATCTGGTCGGTCACACATGCGGGGTCTCGGGGAATGTGATGGGGCGTGCGGCGACGTGACTCCATGTGAGCTCCGGCTGCACTCTACGCCGCCCCACGACCGAAGCAAATGCCGTGGTCGTCCCATGCACGCACCATCGCCCCGGCCTGCCGTGCAAGCCAGGGCGGTGGCTCGATGACGGCGAAGCATCAGTCCCCTCCCCAGCGCACATTCCTCGAGGCGCGAGGGGCGGTCCCGCCGTCAGCGCCCTCCCAGCCGCCCCACGCTCTTGCCGTGGTCTTGTCCGTACTCCCGTTGGGATCACCTGCCGCTCCAACGGCCCATCCCCCTTGCCACGCGAGTCAAACCGCCCCATAGTAGAGACTCGTCGCCGGGCCCCCGCCCGGCACAACTTCAACCTCTCACCTTTTGGGGGTGCACTGGCGTTCGACGGGGGTACTGAACGTGAAGACTGCGTGTCCCGGGCCTGTGCGCCGGGTTAAAAACGCCTGGAAAACACAGCTGCAAACGACAGCAACTACGGCCTCGCGGCCGCTGCCGCCTAAGGGCGACACGCTGATGCGTGAGGTGTCCTGGTAGCGTATCAGCGTCATTACAAGGACTGGCGAACCCCGTGCCCCGAGGGAGTTCGTAAGATTTAGGGGATCGTGATCAAGAGGGCCTGTCGGCGGGCATGCTTGCTCATTAAACTCAAATCCACCGACTACGCACGTAGACGTCCCACTTGATGGCTCGCGGACCCGGGTTCGACTCCCGGCGCCTCCACTTCAAAAGCCCAGGATTTTCCTGGGCTTTTTTTTCTGTGTGACGAGTGATGTGACGAGTTGTGTGACGAGTTAGGGGTGGCGAAGGCGACCGCGCGAAACGGGCACGCATCGGGGTGCTGCGGCGCGTCTGCGGCACTTTCTGCGACAACGTCATCCGGGAGCGCAAGGTCCGCAAGGCGCCCTTGGGCCGCGGCCGGGATCTGTGACGAAGGCGCCGGGAGTGACGCGACGGCGTGCTACGCGTCAGCACATTCTGGACTTTTCAAGACGCAACTGCGACCCCCTCGTGATCAC
>CALKDV010000160.1 GCA_938084085.1 uncultured Nannocystaceae bacterium | reverse complement strand
GTGGAAGACCGACATATTAAGGCCCTCGAGGCCGAGATCGACGCCCGAAACGCTCGACTCGCACCGCTGACCAGTTTCATCTTGCCCGGAGGAGGCCCGGTCGCGACGGTCGGGCACCTCGCCCGCACGGTGTGCCGCCGCGCCGAGCGCCACGTGGTGACCTTGATGACGACCGAGACGGTGCGACCGGAAACCCAGGTTTATCTGAACCGCCTCAGCGACCTACTCTTTGTGCTCTCGCGCGACGCCAGCCACGAATTCGGCGCCCCGGAGGTGCTGTGGAACCCCAAAACCACCTGAGACTCCCGTGAAGAAGTTTCGATACGAATACCCCCCCATGGAGGCCCACTTCGTCCAAGCGCCGACCCCGGAGGCGGTGCTCGCCTTCCTCAAGCGGACCTACCCGCACAACTTCGACGCGGTGGCCCCGACCATGGTGGAGATTCCACGCTGGCCTGACTTTTGGAAGACCCTCGACGCGGATGGTCGCGCAGTCCCTCCCCGCCCGCGTGCGTGAATGGGCGTGACGGCGTCGCGACTCAGCGAGCGCTGAGCGCCGCTTTCACGCCGTTGGCGAGGAGCGACACCCCCTCGCCCCAGGCTCGATCGTCGCCCGCGTCCCGGCGGCTCCGCCATCTCGGATGGTTCTCCGCGTACAAGAACGCCTCCGGGTGCGGCATCAGGCCAAACAGCCGACCGCTGGGATCGCACAACGCCCCGGCGCCCCCCTTGGAGCCGTTGGGGTTGTGCGGCCAGGACGTCGTCGCTTCGCCCGTTGTATCCACGTAACAAAGCGGGATCTGATGCGCGCGCTGAAGCTGTGCGCTCACCTCGCTCGATCCGTAGACGAGCTGTCCCTCGCCGTGTCGGCTCGGCAAATCGATAAGCTCGACGCCCCGCGTCCACACACACGGGCTTTCCGCGTCGGCGCGCATGGTCACCCACCCGTCGTAATAGCCGAGCCGCTCATTGGGCACGAGCGACGCTTGCTGAGGCGCGAGCGCCCCCTCCGGTCGATCGAGACCTGGCAGGATGCCGAGCTTCACCATGGTCTGGAATCCGTTGCACATGCCCACGGCCAACCCCCCGCGATCCACAAAACGCGCGAGGCCCTCTCCGAGGCGGTACCGCAGACGATTCGCGTACACACGCCCCGAGGCGACGTGATCACCGAACGAGAACCCGCCGATGAACGCGAGGATGTCCCAGCGCGAGAAGGTCTCCGCCGAGGGCTCGACGATGAGGTCGCCAACGTGCCGGCGCTCCACCGTGCACCCGAGGCGTTCGAATCCAGCCGCGGTCTCGTCCTCGCAGTTGAGCCCGTAGCCGGTCATGACCAGCACTCGCACCTTCGCCGCCTGTTCGGCGCGAAGCCCCATCGCCTCACAAAGTTTGGGATCAAAGTCCATGGAGACCCTCCTTAAAGCTCGTTCGCAGCGCGTCTGCCCCGACGCCAAATCCATCCGTGTCGTGCAAGAATCGCAGGTGCCCCCCCTCATCGGACCCCTCCACGCTCCCGAGGCAGTCTCCGCCGTGCGCGTCCACGAGGCCCGCCGCCTCCGCCGCGTCTGATTCTGACACCGTGAAGACGATGCGCCCCGTGGACTCCGAGAACCACGCGAGCGGCGGTTCCAGTCCTCCCGGCACGCGCTCGACGCAAATCCCGAACGGCGACGCCATCGCCATATGCCCGAGGGCCACCGCGAGTCCTCCACGACCCACCACGTGCGCGCTCTTCACGACACCGCGATCACGCAGCGCCGCGAAGGCTCGGTAGGACGCGGCGCAGGCCGGAGCGTCCGTCCGCGGCACCGTGTCGGACCAGCGGTCGAGCATGCGACATGTCTCGCTCCCACCAAACTCTGCCCGGGTGCGACCGAGCACAAACACCAAGTCCCCCTCGGCCCGAGGCTCGAGGCTCAGGGCCGCCCCCACATCTTCCATCTGCCCCATCACGGACACCAGCAAGGTCGGAGGAATCGAAATGCGAACGCCGTCGAGGTAGGCGTCGTTTTTCATGGAGTCTTTGCCGCTGATGAGCGGCACCCCGTGCGCCACGCAGGACTCGTACAGTGCCTCACAGCACCGCACGAGCTGGGCCAGCTTGTGGGCGCCGTCTGGGTTTTTCTCGCTCTCGATGGGGTCGGGCCAGCACAAGTTGTCGAGCGCGCTCACCCGATCAATTCGGGCACCCGCGCACAAGACCCTGCGCAGAGCCTCGTCCACGCACGCGTGCCCCATGGCGTGGGCGTCGATGTCCGAATAAAACGGATGAATCCCCTCACCGAGCACCACCCCTTCGCTCCTCCCGTGACGGACCCGCATCACAGACGCGGTAGATGGCACGTCGCTCCGATGTCCGCACCAGGGCTTGATCACGCTCAGGCCCTTGACCTCATGATCGTAGGCGCGGGCGCGGTCTTCTTGGCTCGCGATGCTCGGTCGCGCCAACAGCCGACCCATGGTCGCTGCGATACCGTGCTCGCGTACCAACGCAGCGATCGTCTCTTGGTCGGTTGACTCGCGCGCGGGCGGGCTCCATCGCGCCTGCAGGGTCGGCAGGGGCACACCCTCGTGTAAAAATTCGAGCTCAAGATCGCAGACCATCTCATCGCCGTAGGACACCTCGAAGCGTCCGGAGTCTGTGAACTCCCCTAAAACGCTGGCCTCTACCTCCCGCCGCTTTGCGAGGGCCATGAAGGTCTCAAGCTGCCCCACCGGGACCGCCACGGTCATGCGCTCTTGAGCCTCGGAGATCAAGATCTCCCACGGCGCGAGCCCTGGATATTTGACCGGCGCCTTCGCGAGATCGATGCGGGCGCCGTTCGTAAACTCCGCCATCTCCCCGACCGAGCTTGACAGGCCCCCGGCTCCGTTATCCGTCATCCCTGAATACAGCCCGCGGTCGCGCGCCTCGGCGAGCATGTCGAACATCATCCGTTGCGTGATCGGATCACCAATTTGAACCGCCTGCACCGGGGAATTCTCATCGAGCTCGACGCTGGAGAAGGTGGCCCCGTGGATGCCGTCTTTTCCGATGCGACCTCCGAGCATGACGACAGCGTCTCCTACCGAGACCGGTTTCTCGTGGGTCGGCACGCCAGCGCAGACCGCCGGCATCACGGAGACCGTGCCGCAGTACACGAGCGGTTTGCCGGCGTAGCGATCATCAAAGAGCTCGAATCCCCGGCTGTAGGGCACGCCAGAATGGTTCCCCCCGTCGATCACGCCGTCGTGCACACCATCGCGAATTCGCCGCGGGTGCATCAAGCCCTTCGGCAGCGCCCCCTCGTGTCGCGGATCTCCCAGACAATAGCCCCACACGTTCGTCAGCAGGTCCGCCCCACGCCCAGTGCCGAAGCTGTCGCGATTGACGCCGACGATCCCGGTCATCGCGCCACCGTAGGGATCCAACGCGGACGGCGAGTTGTGGGTCTCCACCTTGTACGCGAGGTGGTCTTCCTCCGTGAACCGCACCACACCGGCGTTGTCGTGGAAGACTGACACGAGGAACGGGGCGTCCTCGTCGTCCATCCCTGCCTCCGCTCGGTCCTTCGCCACGGTCTCTGTCGCGCCGCGCACGTAGGTCTTGAACAGGCCCTCATCAAGCCGCGTGAGCGTGCCCGTTGGATCCTCGAAACTAATCGAAGAGGCGAAGATTTTGTGTTTGCAGTGTTCGCTCCAGGTTTGAGCGA
>CALKDV010000159.1 GCA_938084085.1 uncultured Nannocystaceae bacterium | reverse complement strand
GGAGGACATGGTCCCCCGCGCTGAGTTTCCCAGCTTTTCGCGCCTCATGAAGCGCCATGGGGATCGTCGCCGCAGACACGTTTCCATAGCGTGAGACCGTATTGAACGTGCGTTCCAGCGGCACCCCGACGCGAGTTCGGGTGGCCTCGATAATGCGAATATTGGCTTGGTGCGGGATCATTAAGTCGACGTCCGCGGGTGTGAGTGAGGCTGCCTCGAGCGCCTGCTTCGAAGAGGTCGACATGGCGCGCACCGCCTGCCGAAACACCGCTCCCCCGTCCATGTGCACCACGTGCGCATTCTCTGCGACCGTCTCGGCCGATGCCGGACGCTGGGTTCCACCGGCCGGCTGATACAAAATCTGGGCGAGTGTACCGTCGGCGCCCCAGTTGGAGGCGAGGACGCCAGCGTCTTCGCGATCCGTCGCGGAGAGCACCGCCGCGGCAGCCCCGTCACCAAACAGCACGCAGGTGCGTCGATCTGTCCAGTCAATCACCTTGCTCATCACCTCGCCGGCCGCGACCACGACGTTGCGCGCGCGTCCCGACGAGAGCAACGCCCCCGCGAGCTCGAGCGCGTAGAGCCAGCCCGTGCAGCCCGCGGCCACGTCCAAGGCGGCCGGGCCTCTCACGCCGAGACGCTCTTGCACCCAGCACGCGGTGGACGGAAACATGGTGTCGGGAGTCGACGTAGCGACGAGGATCGTGTCCACATCTTCGACGGGCACCCCCGCGTCCTCGCACGCGCTCCGGACCGCGGGCGCGATCAAATCTGAAGTGGACGTCTTCTCGGAGGCGATGCGCCGCTCCGAAATCCCCGTGCGCTCCAAAATCCACTGATCTGAGGTGTCGACCATGGACTCCATCTCTTTGTTGGTGAGCACCCGAGAAGGCAAGCAGATCCCCGTACCGCGAATTTCGAAAGAATGAATCATGGTCGTCGGTTTCTATGTTGCGTCGAGTCGGTCACGGGTCCCGTAAGAGTCTCACACTCGGCTTTGAGCTTCTACGACCGTCAGCGCGGACATCCACACGATACTATCAACCGAACAATCCCGCTCAAGCACGCTGACCGGTCGCGGCATCCCCAGCAACACCGGGCCTACTGCAGGCACCCCTCCAAGCTCTCTCATGAGCTTGTACGCAACATTTCCCGATTCGAGATTGGGAAAGATCAAAACATTCGCTGGCCCCGTGAGACGAGTGAACGGATAGCGTCGACGCTGCAGTTCATAGTCGACGGCGACATTTGCTTGCATCTCCCCCTCCACTTCTAGATCTGGCCGTCGCGACTGCAGTAGCTTGACCGCGCGCGCTGCTTGGTCTGAGAGGGGCGAGCGCACGGACCCAAAGTTGGAGTAGCTCAAAAAGGCCACCCGGGGCTCCACGTCAAAGCGATTCTTCGCCGCGTCTGCGATCATCTCTGCGAGCTCGGCTTGGGACTCTGCCGTCGCGGTCAAATTGACCGTGGTGTCTCCGAAAAAGCGCACCCCGTCCTTGTGGAGCATGAGGTACATCCCCGCCGCGCGCTTAACCCCGTCGGCGAGCCCGATGGTCTCAAGCGCCGGACGAATGATCTCCGGGTAGGAGTGATCGAGCCCGCCAATGACGCCATCGGCGTCCCCATTTTTGACCATCGCGAGACCGAAGTACACGGGTTCACTCATGCGTTGGCTCGCCTGCGCGAGGTCGATCCCCTTTCGGCCGCGGGTCCCGTGGTACTGCGCCACGTACGTCTCCGTGCGTGGGTCATGCCGGGGGTTGATGACCTCGTAGTCCTCCGCAGACAGATGGAGTTCTTGCTCGTCGATACGCCGCCGGATCACCTCAGGATCGCCGAGCAGCACGGGACGCGCGATGCCTTCATCCGCAAGGATCGCGCAGGCCTCCAGAATCTTGGGGTGTTCACCCTCCACAAACACAATCCGTCGTGGATCTCGTTGTGCTCTCCGCACAAACTTACGCATCAGCGCGGTCGCGCCGCCGAGCAGCGTCCGCATCCGCTCCCGATAATCCTTCACGTCAAGCTCGACCCGGGCGACGCCGGTCTCCATCGCCGCCTCCGCGACCGCGGGCGCGACCCACTGCACCACGCGAGGGTCGAAAGGCTTGGGGATGATGTACTCCGCCCCGTACGTGTAGTCCGCCCCGTAGACACGGTTCACATCTTGAGGCACGTCACGTTGCGCGAGCGCGGCGAGCGCTTGAGCCGCCGCCACTTTCATCTCTTCATTGATGAGCCGGGCCCTAACATCGAGCGCGCCACGGAAGATCCCTGGGAACCCCAAGACGTTGTTCACCTGGTTGTTGAAATCGCTCCGACCGGTCGCCACGATCGCGTCGGGGCGGGCTTTTTTTGCGAGGTCGTAGTCAATCTCGGGATCTGGATTCGCGAGCGCAAAGATGATCGGACGATCACCCATGGATCTCACCATCTCCTCATCCACCAACCCTCCGCGTGAGAGACCCAAAAACAGGTCCGCCCCCTCGAGCGCCTCCTTGAGCGTCGTGCGCGGCGTGTCGCGAACGAAGGCCATTTTTGACTCGTTGAGGTCGTCGCGACCCGAGTGCAGCACCCCCTTCGAGTCCGCCATCAGCACGTGCTCAGGCCGGACTCCGAGGCGAATATAAAAGCGCGTGCACGCGATGGCCGAGGCCCCTGCCCCGCTCACCACCATCTTGATTTCGTCGAGGGGTTTGCCTTGGAGCGCCGCCGCGTTCAACAGCGCAGCACCCGAAATGATCGCGGTACCGTGCTGGTCGTCGTGGAAGACCGGAATATCTAGGCGCTCTCGAAGCTGCTCCTCGATGTAGAAACACTCGGGGGCCTTAATGTCCTCAAGGTTGATCCCTCCAAAGGTCGGAGCGAGCGCGCACACGACGTCGATAAAGCGATCGGGGTCATTGGCGTCGAGCTCGATGTCGAACACGTCAATGTCGGCGAATTTCTTGAACAGCACGCCCTTGCCCTCCATGACCGGCTTGGAGGCGAGCGGCCCAATATCGCC
>CALKDV010000158.1 GCA_938084085.1 uncultured Nannocystaceae bacterium | reverse complement strand
ACGGCGACGGCGACGGCGACGGCGACGGCGACGGCGATAGCAACAGCGGCGGCGACGGCGACGGCGATGGCGACGGCGATGGCGATGGCGACATCGGCCCGTGCGAGGCGCCCGCAGATCACATCACCTGCGATGACTTTGGCAGCAACCCCTCGTGGGCCCAAGTGCTGGGACTCGACTGTCCTGGGACCGCAAATAACTCGGTGCCGACCCTCTCCAACTCTTTGACCAACTCGGATGCAAGCGCCCTGGCGTTCGTCACCGCGTTCGGCACGAGCGGAGACTGGGTGCCCACCGAAGGCGAGCAAGCCATGCTTATCTCGACCGGCCCCATGCCTGCACCGGACGCGACGGGTGCCCTCGTGATGGCTGACGGAGAGGCCCAAGGAGGAACCCTCCCCGATTCCAACAACAACCCCGATAGCCAGCCCCTCCCGGCACCAATGTCCGCGACTCCAGGCTGGTCGGGCGTTCCGTTCAGCAACTGCGATGGCGTCAATGACTGCTCGGGGTCCTTGCAGGCGCAGTGGCTCCAAGGCGGCAACGAGGCAAACGACCTCATGAGCTTCGCCTTCTCCGTGGACACCCCCGGAGGCACCAACGGCTGGGAGCTCGACTTCGTCTACTTCTCGGCAGAATTCCCGGAGTATGTCAACACGTCGTTCAATGACATTTTTGCCGTGTGGGTCCAGAGCCCTGACTACACCGGGAATATGTGCTTCGTGAACAACGAGCCGTGCACCGTGACGGCGCTCGACTCCGCGGCAGACGCCTTCGGTGGCGTCGATGTCCAAACCGGTCCCGAGCTGGCAGGCACCGGCTTCACAGGAGTGGGTCAGACCACAGGCTTGTACACAATCCTCGGCCCGGCGACTCCCAACGCACAGCTAGATCTCTCGTTCGCTATCTTCGACATGGGCGACAGCGTCCTCGATACGACGGTGCTCTTGGACAACTGGCGCTGGAACTGCCAAGGCTGCGTGCCCAGCGAGATCGACGACTGCGGCCTCGTTCCCCAATAGGTCACGAACCGACTCCTTCCGCGCGTACGCCCCTGGTGTGCGCGCGGATTTTTTTTGGCGCCCAGGAAAGTCTAGTTCACACGCCGTGGGGAGCATGCGATCCTCACGAGGATGGCCGCGGCCGTTCCTATCTCGCTCGTAATTCTCCTGGCGTGCTCGTGGCGCCTGTTTTCATACGCGCGAAATTCTCCACTTGAACGGGCCCTCATCGCCTCGGTGTTCACGATCTCTGTCGGGGGAATTTGCGGGGCACTGTGCCTGGTGGCGGGCACCTTTTCACCGATTCATTGCGCGGGATCCATGGTCGTCGCCGGCCTGCTTGTTCTTGGATTTTGCACGCGACTCTCGTCACCGCCTGCCTCGAACGCTCGGTCGCAGGTCTCTCGCCTCGCGGTTGCCGCCTGCGGCGCCCTCCTCCTCCTTGGCCTCGGGCTCCGGTCACCGCCGATGGACGCCGCCCTCGCAGGCCGAGACCAAGGGACGTACATGCTCCGAGCCGCCGCCGCCGCGAAGGACGGTGCGCTCTGGCGAACCAACCCTGCTTTGGCCGCCGCCGCCCAAGCGCTCGACGAGCGTCCTGGACCGGCAGACATTGTCGGCCTGTATCCCGTGGACAAGCGACCCTATCGCGAGGGTGTATATGAGGGCGCCTACCGCCCGGGGTTCTATCTCGCTGACCGTTCCGAAGGGCTTGTCGTCCCCCAGTTCCTTCACCTGTTCCCTGCGTTGCTCGGGATGACCCGATGGTCGCTCCCTGGCGCGCTCACCCCCGCGATCAATCTTTTCATCAGTGCGCTGTGGTTGCTGACCAGCTTTTGTGTCGGGCTGCGCGTGTTCCGACGAGAGCTGCCCGCCCTCGCGTGGACCGCCACCTTGTGCCTCGATCCGCTGGCCATCTGGGTCGGGAGGAATCCGCTCACCGAGCCCCTCGACGCCCTGCTTTGGATGACCGCGCTGTTGTGTCTACTCCGCAAACCCAGCGACCGGGGCCGCGCGCCTCTCGCTGCCGCTTTTTTCCTCGGGGTGACCGCGTGGCTGCGTGGGAACATGTGGCTCCTCGCGCCGATCATGCTCCTGCCGCTCTTGGTGCCCACAAGGACCCCATCAAAGACGGAGCCCGCCACGCACGACGGGGTTCGTGAGACGACGCTTGAGGCTCGTGACACGGGAGACGCTCCCTTCGCGGTCCTCGGGATCTGGTGGTTTCTTGTGGTTTCGAGCCTCACCGTCCACGCGATCTCATCATTCCCCTACCTCCATGATGAGCTCAAGCGACTGGCGTTGACGACGTCTCTCACGCCGACCAAAGTCGTTTGGGGAGGGGGCGTAGCGACCGTCGCGATCGCGGCTGCCGCGACGCTCCGCCACGCGCGCTCGTCTCGCGCCACCCCCTCCCTCCGACGCGGCGCGGGTCCGCACCGCATGCTGTTCGTGAGCGCTTTCTACCTCACGATTGGCGCCATCTTGGTTCGACAAATGTGGCTGACGAGCGTCCCGGCTGCTGGACTCGCTCGCCTCGACCTGCTCTGGCCAGCTGTCACCGTGCCTGTGCTGATCCTGGCGTTCGTCGGGGGACGTCGGCTTGTCATGACCTCGGCTGAGCCGCACCCAACGCTCGCGGGGCTCCGAACAGAACCCCTGTGTGTTGCGATGGTGATGGCCATCGCGGGCCAAGTGATCCTCTACGCCCTCCCTACCTTGCCCCAGACGGGACTCTTTTATTACGGCCGGTACCTGTTGCCCCAGTTGTTGCCTCTCGCCTACGGACTATGCGTCGCCGGACTCTTCGCCATAGGCCACCGAATCACCCGTATGCGGATCCGGCGGCGATGGGAAGCGATCACGTGCGTCGCCCTCGTGGGGTGGGTCGCCAGCCCCCTCGTCTTCTCGCCCATTCAAAGGATCCAGGAACACGCCGCCTCTCGTTCCCTCCTCGAGTCGATCGCCAGCCAGATTCCCGAGGGCTCCGTTGTGATCGCGGGAGGAGAGGGCTGGCTCCGGGCGCACACCTTCAATCAGGTGGCGGGCGCCCTTGAGATGGAGCACGACGTGACCGTGCTCCCTTATCGCACGCGGGAGGCCGCGTTCGCGACGGCCATGGAGCTCATGGTGGATGTGCCCCCGTCCACATCATCAGCGCCCCCCACTGTGTTCTTGCTCCTCAACGAATCCACAAAGAATCGACCCAGCGGACCTGGTGCCCGCCGCGCCATCGTGGATCTCAACCTACCACCGCCACTCCACGTCGAACCCCAGGCGACCTATGAGCTCTTCGGCCACCGCCTCAAACGCTCCGCGATCGCGCGCCCAACTCAGGCGCTTCGGAACGAGATTCGCCTGGTCCTGGCGTCGGTGACGCTGGATCCAACGGCGACGTCACGCACCTTTTCCGTCGGGTCTGCATCCGCGCCCGTGATGCGTGAACGAAAAGATGGCTCCGTTCAATGCATCCAGGACGACCGCGGATGGACTTTTAGACTCCCTCCCATGGACGCAGGCCCTCAATGGTTGACCCTTCGCGTCCCCCCGGCGCAGCGTGACCATGCCAAAGCGTGGAGGGTTCTGGCACGTACGCGAGTCCTCGACGCCGCGACGCTCAAGGAGACGCGAGCAGAACGCACCACTCTTGGTCCTTGGCTCCTTCGAGCGCCGCCGGAGCAGCTCACTGTCGTCGGCGCGACGGCCTCTACTTGCGACGAGGTGCTCACCTCCATTGTTGTCTCCTCACTCGCGCCTCCCGCGACGGGCCCGTCCGTGCGGGAGGGTGTCCCCCATCACCGGATCACGCCTCCCGTCTCTGAGCGCGGAGGATACGGCCAGACCCATTGGACAACCGGCTACGTGTTCAACCGATTTCGCCTGGGTGCGAGCGCCTCCTATACGCTCGACGGGGACTCGATCACGCTCCGCAGTGGCCACCCGCTGCGTTTCCCTCCGAGCGCGCTGGCATCGGGGAGCTACGAGGTGAGCCTCACGCTCAAGGGGCTCGACGCCCTCGATGATGTGGCCGCCGGCGGGCGGATCCTCGTGGAACTTGAGGGCAGCGAGCCCCTCGAGCTCGCCCTCGATGACGCCCCCTCCGCCGGTGTGTGGACGCCGACGGTGGGCATGGTGAAGCTCGGGCGCAGAGCGGTGGCGGGCCTGTCGGTCACGCTCGACCTCCCCCAGGCCTCAGCGCACGTCCTCCTGCGAGATGTCGCGCTCATCCCGGCCTCTGAGGAGCCGACAGCAGCCTCCCCAAAGTTGAGGTAGCCTGTGGACGTGAGTGAGCCCTCCACGCGACCTACCGCCCTCGTCACCGGCGCCAGCCGTGGGATCGGTCGCGCCATCGCGATCAACCTCTCCAGCCAATTCAACCTCGTTCTCACCGGTCGCGACACCGCCGCCCTCCAAGAGACAAAGTCCCAGTGCGAGTCGCACGAGCACCGCGAGATCTCCTGTGTCGCCTGCGACATGAAAGATCCAAAACAGCGCCAAGCCCTGTGCGAGTTGATCGTCCAACGCGCGGTCGTCGTGCTGGTGAACAACGCAGGCATCGCGCCCTCCGCCCCCCTCGAGCGCACCGACGATCAATCGTGGGCCGACGTTATGGAGGTGAACGTGACTGCCCCCTTTGAATTTACTCGGGCCGCACTCGGCGCCATGAAGACCGGCGGTTGGGGTCGCGTCGTCAACATCGCCTCCACCGCCGCGCTGCAAGGCTACCGATACACGGCGGCCTACTGCGCCTCTAAGCACGCGCTGCTCGGCATGACCCGTGGCCTCGCCCTCGACGTGGCTCGGCGCGGCATCACCGTGAACGCCGTCTGCCCTGGCTTCACAGACACGCCCATGGCGGCCCGCGCCATCGAGAACATTTCGGGGAAGACGGGTCGCGACGCGACGGAGGCGCGTGGGGAGCTCGAGCGCCTCAACCCTCAAGGACGACTCGTGGCGCCCTCGGAGATCGCGGCCATGGTCGCCTATCTGTGTTCGGAGGCGGCCTCTGGGATCAACGGCCAGGCCCTCGCCGTGGACGGCGGCGAGACCGCCTGAGCCTCTGGCCGCGCCCGTCATCGCGCCGTGAGGAAGTTCAACCTCCCGGCTTGTGTAGTCGCGTTCGATGCTGCGACACTCCAAGGGTGACACGCACGATTCTCCCACCGGGATGGACGCGACCTCGCGGCTACGCGAACGGGATGGCCAAACGCGGCGAGCTTTTGGCCGTCGCGGGACAAATCGGCTGGAACGAACGCGAAGAGTTCGAGTCCGACGATTTCCTCCCCCAATTCGCCCAAGCCCTCGGCAACGTCGCCGCCGTGGTGAATGCGGCGGGTGGAAGCCCCGCAGACATCATCTCACTCACGATCTATGTCACCGACAAGCGAGACTACCTCGCCGATCTCCCGGCGGTCGGCGCCGCCTACCGCGACTGTCTTGGGAAGCACTTCCCCTCCATGGCGCTCGTGGAGGTCGCTGCGCTGCTGGAGGACCGGGCGAAGGTAGAGATCCAAGCGATCGCCGTGCTCGACGCCCAGGAATGAAACGAACTGGCCATGAACAACGATCCTGATCACCGCCCACTCGAACTCCCGAACCCGCGCTCGTTTCGATACGAGGAACGCGAGCGAGTTGGAATCATCACGCTCGATCGACCCGATCGCTACAACGCTCTCACCTTTGAGGTCTACCGCGAACTCACCGATCTCTTCGCCGTGCTCGATCGTCGGAGCCTCGCCGAGGGTGGTGCGCGCGCCATCCTCATTCGCGGCGAAGGCAAGGCCTTTTGTTCCGGGGGCGATG
>CALKDV010000157.1 GCA_938084085.1 uncultured Nannocystaceae bacterium | reverse complement strand
CCCGCGGGTACTCTCGTTCGCCGCCCCACAAGAAGCGCTACGATGCGTCGATCCCCGGGTGCCAGTGGGGAGCCGCGCCACGCGCAGCGTCCATCTCCTCGACGAGTTCAAGGGCCCGCAGCCCGACATCGAGACAGCGTCGCTCCGCAGACGCGCGCCCCTCATCATCGAGGAACCCATGGGAGTACCGGCTCCCGTAGGCGGCGCAGACCACCCCCGCGCGGAACCCTCCAACCGACGCCAGGGTCAACAGACACGACGCCTCCATCTCAAGGTTCAACACCCGCTGCGCGACCAGTCGCTCGACCACCCCTCCCTCGCGGGCGACATAGGGGCCTACCGCCCTTCCCTGGGCGGCGTAAAATCCCCCTGCGGTCGCCGTCAGGCCCACGTGATGAGGCACCTTGATCTCGGCGGACGCTTGAATCAAACCGAGCATCACCTCCGCGCTCGCCACCGCCGGGTAGCCAGGTTCCACGTACTGTTGCGAGGTCTGCTCCATCCGCACCGATCCCTGCGTGATGATGAGGTCGGCGAGATCAATCTCTGGCTGTAGTCCACCGCACGATCCACATCGCACCACCACGGGATCGTCCACGATCCGCGTCATCTCAACGATTGTGATCTCCATATTTGCCGCGCTGATCCCGGTGCCAATGACGGTGCGGCGGCGCCCCTGGAGCGTGCCCGTGATCGTGATGAACTCGCGGTGCACTCGCTCGAGCTCGACGCTCTCGAAGCGGGACGCGACCCGCCGGGCGCGTTCCGGGTCACCGACGAGCAACACATGCTTGGCCACATCGCCCGGACCCACGGCGAGGTGATATTGCTGTCCGGAGTCCATCGTGGGTTGTTCTGCGCTCGTGATGCTCATGGCGGGTCCACCATACCAAGAAGCGGCGGCACACGGCGCTCGATCGAGGCGCCGCCACCTAGTCCAGCTCGATCACGTAGATCGATGTGTCTGCCCGAACGACGAGCTCTCGCCGCGCGAGGGTCTCGCGCCCCTTGGCGATCCGGACAGGGTAGGTCCCCTCGACCACGCCGCCCGCAAACACCTCGCCCTCCGGGTCGGTCTCACGTCCGCGAAACGAGGCCCCAAACACCCGCAGCCCCTCGGCGGGGCCGCCCCCCCGGAGCACCTGCAGGCGCACATCCGTCCCCGCTGCGACCTCGTCGGTCACGAGGGTCATCGTGTCCCCCGCCACCGCCGAAGAGGACGCGCCGATGCGACGCCCGTCTTGCACTACCGTGATCGCATACGATCCCTCTCCGAGCCCCCCAAGAACAAACTCACCGTCCTCACCGACAGGCACGGAGCGCCGTTCGTCCGGGCGATCGTCCGCCCGCGCGAGCACTCGGGCCCGCGCGTACCGGCTGCCATCACTCCCGAGCACGGTCCCCGTGACGACGCCTGTGGGCGCCTCGAGCTGAAGCGTGACGCGATCCGGTTCATCGGAGGCGACCCGCTCGCTGGTGAAGCCGTGTCTCCCTCCAGACACCAGCAGTTTAACATCTGCCCACACCGGGAGCACCCGGGCGGTCTCTTCATCACAGCTGCCCGCAGCTTCGGCACACAAATCGCAGGGGTCGTGCGCGATTCGGGTGAACGTGAAGCCGCCCGCCTCGTCTGTGATCGCGTACATGGACCGAAAAGGCGGCAGCGCGAGTGGATCCGAGTCGTCCACCCTCGCGGCAGACACCCGCACACCCGCGAGCGGTGCCCCGTCCGAGTCCAGCACCTCGCCGTACACGACGGGGGCAGCCTCCACCTCCACCTCGTACGCGCCCGCCTCGTCAAACACCCAGGCCCCTTTCGCCCTCAAGGTCGGATGCCGCAGACGCACGCACGTCGGCGCCCCGACGCAGGCCGACACAACGGCCGTTCCTCCCGTTCCGATCGACACGGGCGCCCGCGCGCCTAGCCCTGGCGGAGCCGCCTGCGGTGCCACCCCCTCGAACAGTGGTCCACACGCGGTGAGGAGTCCCCCGGAGGTCAGCGCGTCGCCATCCGAGTCGATCACGGTCAAGGCGAGGTGACGACTCGCGCCATCCACCTCCCGTGCGTGCACCCCCGCCCCCGCCGGCCGCGAGGCAGGCGGCGCTTCGACAGAGGCCTCCGTGACCACGCGCGTCACGGAGGTCGGTCGGTCTGAAAACACCCAGAAGGCGAGGGCCGCGCACAGCACCGCCACCAGGAACCACCACGGTCGTCGCCGCATCACCACAGCCGCATGCTCCGCCTCCCGTTCGCGCTTCTCAGATCGTCGAGGCGCTCGCGTGAAGCCCCGCGCGTATGGTCATCCTCAATCATGGAGCGCTCTTCATCACGCGCTCTGCCGCGGCGACCGCATCCACCGCCACCCGATCCACCAACGCATCGACCATGGCGATCTGGGCGTCGAGCGCTACATCCGCCACCCCCGGGGCACCCCGCGCGAGCACATAGGCCTTCACTTTGGGTTCCGTCCCGCTCGGACGGAGCACCAAGCGGCAGGCCCCGTCGTCCCCCTCCAACTCAAAGACCAGAACATTACCCGGAAGGTCACGCGTCACGGATCCCGTGGTCCGGGGGGTTGTTCGATCGGTCACCGACACAACCTTGAGCCCACCGAACTCAGAGGGAGCCGCCGATCTCCACGCCGCCATCAGCCGCTCGATCTCGACTCGTCCTCGCAACCCGCGGGCGTAGATGCTCGTGGTTTTCTCTCGATGATAGCCGCACGCGCGCCAGATCTCGCGTAGTCGATCATGAAGGGTGCCGCCCTGCTGCTTCATATCCGCCGCGCACTCACACAAGAGCAGCGCCGCCATCGCACCATCCTTGTCCCGGACGGCGTCGCCGCGCACGTACCCGTGGCTCTCCTCCACGGAGAAGAGGTTCGTCATCGTCCGAGCTTCCTCTGCGTATCCAGCGTGGTGTTTAAATCCCACCAAGAGGTCGTCCACCACTTCGACATCACGCCCCGCGCACACCCCCCGGACGAGGGGGCTCGTCACCAGGGTCGTCAACACCATCGACTGCGGCGGCGGCGGTTGCGAGCG
>CALKDV010000156.1 GCA_938084085.1 uncultured Nannocystaceae bacterium | reverse complement strand
AGCGGGATCCGTCGTCGCCATTTATGGCGCAGGGTTCGGCGACGACGCGGCGGCGGTGAGCGTCGGTGTCGGCGACGCGACCGGTACCGTGAAGGGGATGCACGACGGTGAGATTCTGGTGTTGTTGCCCGAGGACGCGGGCCAAGGCGCGCTGGTTGTCGAGCGTGGCGAAGGTGGTCGAAGCGCCAAGGTGTCCTCCGATGCGCTGACGATCCTCTCCGCTGATGGCGGCTTCGGTCGAGCGGTGCCCGACGGTGCTGGTCTCGACGTGTCGCTGTGGCCTTCGAGCGGTGCGAGTGACGGGGAGGCGCCGCCAGAGATGCAGGGGCTGGGTGAGCCCTCGCTGCAAGTGCGCGTTCCCGATCTTTCAATGGCATCGGGGCCGTTCGGTGAGCGTATCCCGGGGGCGGAAGGCCCGGCCGTGGCCGCGAGCATGACGACTGTGCTTTTCACGCCCGGCGACGCCGACTACGAGTTCTGCATCCGGTCCAATGGGGCCGCTCGGTTTAGCGTGGAAGGGTACGAGCTGGTGGTGCTGCCCGCGGGGCAGGGCAGCCAATGCAACACCGTGACGCTTGGCGCGGGTGGGTTCGCCGTCCAGGTGGACTACGTCACGGGGCAAGATGGCGCGGTCGATTTGAGCGTGGACTGGGCCATCGATGATGGTGAGTCCGCTCCGATTCCATCGTCTGCGATGAGCTGGCTCAGCAAATAGCGCTCGGCACTACCATCCTGGGTGCAAGCGGCTATCATTCCGGTCGCATGAGCACGCATTGTCGGCGGATAGGATTGGTCTTCGCCACCCTCACCCTCTTGGGAGGTTGTACGCGAGAGGCCTCGCGTACGGGTGAAGGAGTCCCCAAGGTTACTCTCAACCAGCGCCCGGCTCCACCAGAGCTCGCGAAGAAGGAGGCGCCGGCAGCATCGGCGCCCCCGCTGACACCCGCGCCGGCTGCCATGCCAGACCTCTCACCGATCCTTGACGCCACGCCTCCGGCCCCGGCGGTGCGGGCGTCCTCGGAGCTGCCTGCGCCCACACACACACTCCCACCTTCCCAGTGGGAGACGAGCAAGGAGGTGCGGGTGAGCCACGCGTTCGCGGGGCGTCTGTTCGTCGCGGAGGTAACGTTCGGCGGCGCTCTGGAGACAACGATTCGCGAGGTGCGTTCAAAGAAGGCTCCCCCGCTGCTCAAACGAACGGCCCGAGTTGACGCGATCAACCACAGCAAGGACGGCTTATGCTTCGTCGAGTTCCCTAACGACTCGAAGGATGGGATCCACCTCATGACGGCGTCAGCGGACGGGACACGCGTCGGTTCGTTGCTCGCCGGCTTCGACGGTGGTCACCGCGTGGTCAACTGTGAGGGGGCGCCATTTTGGATCGCGCCCGTCACCGAGCAAGGTCGACGTGGCGGACTCGCATGGATTGACCCGGCGTCGGGCAAGCGCACCGGGCTGCACCCGGAGCTCGGGCCGGCGTTCGCGCTCACCTCCAATGAAGGGCGGGTTTACTTCATGGCCCATCAACGTGGAGGCCCCGATGTGATCTACTCCATGGCGACAGATGGGACCGACCTACGCGGACATGTGAAAATGCCTCGAGGGGTGCTCGGGGTCGCGGTTGGCTCAGGATTCATCTACTGGAGCCATCTCATGAGTGACGGCCGCTCGACAGACTTTGGCCGGGTCGCCATCGACGGTTCAGCGCCTCCAGAGGCGCTCGCGACCATCAAGGATCACGTGTTCCAGAGCATCGCGCTCGCGAACGATGGCTTGATCGCCGCGACATCGCCCGCCGAGCTTCCAGGTCATGTCGTAAAAATCTCCGCAGACCAACGCGCACCGCAGGCGTGGCCAAGCCTCCCTCGCGTGTGGCAGGTGGTGGGGGACGAGGGGGGGGTGTTTCTCCACTACGAGCGCTCGGAACAGGGAGCGCCGGTGCGCAGCTTCGCGCGCCTCGACGAACCATCGCCCTCGTCATCTCGCGCCAGATGAGCGCGCGGATCTTCACGTTGGCAGACCCCGGGTGCAGAAGCGTCCACAAAAGGGACTGTTGGTGGTGCGGAGGGTCCCAAGGGACCTAAAATACGGGGTCTGGCGGGTGGAATGCTACAGCGTGCCGCATTGCGGGCGATGGACAGGGCAGAGGTACGTCCCCTTGTTATCCACCGTCGAAGTCTCCGAAGTCCTCGAGAACCTAGCCGAAGAGGCGAGGTCGCAGTCGTCCTCCATGCGTGGACGCCTGACTCGTTTTTTGCGGCCGGAGCGACTAGAGGCGGGGGTGGATCTCATGACGCGTTTTGGCGGAGACGTGGTGTTCATCGACGACGGCATGCTCAAGCTCTCGCAGGACGGCAAGCTCATCCGCTTCTTCATGGACGGAGACCTCGTCAGCTATCCGCGCTCGCGGGTTGGCATCCTCGCCGAGAGCGACTTTGTTACAGAACTCTCCGTGTGCTCGGCCGCAGACTTCGCCGCTTGCATGACCAGAGATCTTGAGTTCGCGGAGTCCAGCCTACGGACGCTCCAATGCTACGAAGAGGTCATGGCTGGGCTGTGCGCCGCAGCGTCCGCCAAGCGGGTCGAGCCCGCCAGTGAACTCAAACGGTACGAAGATGGAGAGGTCATCTTGCGCCGGGGCAGCGAGGACACGGACGTGCTGGTGATGGTGATGGGCGAGGCGGTCGTCAAGCTCGATACCATTGAGTTGGCGACGATCAATTCGGATGAGATGTTCGGCGAGATGTCTCTGTTGACAGGAGAGCCACGCAGCGCCGACGTCATCGCGGAGGGCACCTGTCTCGTTCAGCGCGTCTCGGGGGATGACTTCCGGGCGTTGCTCGCGAGCCGCCCCTCGCTGGCGGTCGACCTCGCCAAGACCTTGGCGCGGCGGGTCGCCGCCACAAACCTCAAGGTCACGGGCGGCTAGGGGGCCTCGACTGGATCGCAGGCCACCCTCAGCAGGGTCGCAGTGTCGTCGTCTCGACGGAGCAGGAGGTGCCCTCGACCCGCCTGCTCCATGCTGACAGCATCGGGCGCCGAGACCAGGGGTTGTGGCGAC
>CALKDV010000155.1 GCA_938084085.1 uncultured Nannocystaceae bacterium | reverse complement strand
GCGGGGGGGCTCTTTCCCTGCGCGTCCGCTACCGGCGGCGCGCGCGTGTGTATTTGCGCCAGACCGCGGCGCCGACGAGTCCATAGACCTCCAGCGCCAACACCAGGATCAGCGGGTCGTAAACCACGCGGAATCTGATTCCACCCAAGATGAAGGTCGCGACGAGCAGGAGCGCGAACAGGTGCGCGGATGCGAACCAGAGTCGAGCGTGGCGGCGCCGCCAACAGAGCACAAGCGAGAGCAATAACGGCGCGAGAAGGAAGCGGTTGTGGAAGACCTTCCAACTCGCCGTCATCCGACCCCAGCGCCAGTATCGGTCCACGGCGCGGGGTTTTGGGTTTGCCTGCTCTGGCCACATTTCATTGAACGCCCAGAGTTGGACGAGATGGGTGTACGAGTACTGGAGCTGTCGTTTCCACCCCGTCCGCTCGATGCAGGCCGCCACGATCTTCTTTTGGGTGGCCTGATCTCCGATGTAGCCCTTGTATTGAAGCTCTGCGCCGCGAAGATTGCACGAGCCCTTGTTGCGGCACCCGTAGGTGTCGACGGCGAAACCCTCGACACCGTCGACGCTCACCTCCTGGCCCTCGGGTAGGTCTCCAAAGGCGGGGGACAGATGCATCCATGAATCCGGTTGTCGAACGCTGTGGCGCTCTAATTGGATGAACGGGGGAGGGCCAAACCGTACGGAGCCGTGCCCCTTACCGTCGGGACGCGAGTAGATTCCCTTGTTGTGACAGCGTCCGAAGATCAAGTTCACCGCCCCGTTCTCGGAGATCGTGCCGATTCGACCAGTGTGGTAGTGCAGCCGGGCGCTGGAGAAGACCAGGATGACGAGGATGGGGATGAAGGCCCACCAAATTTTTCGTGGGAGGGGGAGCGCGTCCCGTCGCCACAAGGCGACCCCAAACAAGAGGACAAAGCCCAGCACAAGCTGGGGCCGGAAGATCATGGCGACGCCCATGGTCAGACCGAGCAGCCAGAGGTCCCGAGGGGCTCGTTCATCCACGACTCGGACTGTGAGCAGCGCGCTCGCGGTGAACAAAAAGATCGCCGGGGTTTCGGAGAGGGTGTAACCCGTGAGCGACAGGACCGGGTAGTAGATCACCATCAAGGTACCAACTGCCGGGGCGACGATTGTTGGCATCTTCGAGATGCGCAAGGATAAAAAGTACGTCCAGAGCACAGAGAAGGAGCCGAGCAGCGACTGGATGACTGCGACCGCCGAAAAGTTCTCCGTACCAAAAATAAACTTGGTCCCCGCGAGCAACCACGTGGTCCCGTAGGGGTAGAAGGCCCGATACTCTTGTACTCGGAATGGATTGGAGAGCAGCGCGTTGGCGCGGGTGTTGTAGCCGCGCATATCGGAATATAAAAAGCCGTCGATGGGATGAGCGATCAGCGTCCAATGCAGTCGCACGGCGAGGGCGCCCACGAACAACCAAAGTGGCCACCACCGTGTGAACGTGCGACCGAGATGACCGCTGGACGTCAGCGATTGGGCGTCGGAGATGTGGTTGTCGCGGCGACCGGGCACGCCCTCGATGGTACGGCACAACGGATGGCTGCGCATCCCGAGCCGACGCAGGTTCTGGTTGTGCGGAACGCCACCGCGGCGAACGTCCGCGGCGCCTCAGATTCCGCTGAGGTCCGCGTACAAAGCCAGGCCTTCCACAGGGCTGTCGGGTGACTTGGTGGGCGTAGCCTTAGGTGGCCGTCCGCCGCTTGACCTCGGACTGCTCGCCCTTGGCGTCAAGCCGATCGCGCTCTTTGGGGAAGTGACCCGACCAGTAAAGCAGGCGGCCGCAGCCGTCACAGTCGACGATCTCATCGCCCCGCCGCAGCACCACGTACAGCTGATGCGGGACCTGCATCTCGCAGGCGAGGCAGTGTCGGCGGTGGGCCGCGACGAAGCCGAGTCCGCCGTTGCGCTTGCGGATTCGCTCGTAGGTGCGCAGCAGCTCCGTCTCGATCTTGTCCTTGAACTCTTGTCGTCGCGACTGGGCCGCCTCCAACTTGGAGGTCAGCTCTTCGCGCTCGCTGTCGAGGCGGGTCTGCTCTTTGGTGGTCTGCTCACGGAATTGCTCAAGCGCGGTCGTCATCGATGTGATGCGACCTTCGGCTTCCACAACGGCCTCGCTGATTCGCGCGATCTCTTGGTTTCGGGACTGCATCATCCGCCGGGTGCCCTCGATCTCCCGAGTCACCGCGTTCAACTCGCGCGGCGTCTTGAGGGTATTCATCCGCACCTTGGCGTTCTTGATGTGCTCCTCTTCCTCGAGTAACAGGTGCCGCTGCTCCGCCTTAAATGAGGCGCTCTCGTCGAGCTTGGCGCGCTCGCCGTCGAGCATGCTCTCAAGTTTTTGGAGGTCGGCGTTCATCTCCCGAATGCGTCGAGGAATCTCCTCGAGCCGGTGTTCGATGGAGACGAGGCGTCGGTCTTCACGTTGAAGCCTACGGAGTGCGTTGATTTCTTGGCTGGCCGCCATGCGGTGTTTGCGTTTCTGTTTTGGATGGGTGGGCCCACCTGGACTTGAACCAGGGACCAGCCGGTTATGAGCCGGCCGCTCTAACCAACTGAGCTATAGGCCCGGAAGCGAGAACATAGGAAGACTCGTCGGTGGGGTCAAACTGCGCCGCGCGCGCGGTTGGCGGCTCCCCCGAGGTGCGTGCTAGGGAGTGGCCGCGGGTGCGGCAGGGGGGGCCCAGGGCTCGGGAGCGCCACACGCCAGCATGCGCGATCCTTCAAAGGGGTTGCGGGTCTTCCCCTCCCGCTGAATCCAGCGGCCGCCCTTGGAGGCGAAGGCCATGGGACAAAACACCTTGATCATGCCGGCTTGTGACGCGGTGTCGCGGCTGGCAGCGACAATGATCGCGCGGCTGAGCGGGAGGAAGGCTGCCCGCGCGGCCTCAAGCTCCGGATTCTTGAGCGCCTCGAGTTGAGCCCGCGCGCCGACGAGCTCGGGTCGGTTCTCAAATTTGGCGAGC
>CALKDV010000154.1 GCA_938084085.1 uncultured Nannocystaceae bacterium | reverse complement strand
CCCCAGGTGCTCGCGCATCTCCAAGATGGCGTACGAGTGGGTGGGGCAGCGCTTTTGCAGATGTACCGCCGCGCCGATACCAGAGATCCCGGCGCCCACCACCAGTACATCGAGCTCTTCGTGAAGTTCGGTCACCGCCATCGTCGCGTCACCTCTCCCCTACGCCTCAAGCCGCCCGACAGAGGCGAGATAGTCCCGCGCGATCTGGTAGTCGTCGAGCTGGTCGGGGTGAAATCCGGGGGCGAGGTAGTCCACGAGCATCCCCACCATGCGGAAGCTGCCCACGTTGCCCGGCACGTCCATGCCGCGGTAGTCATTGACGAGGCGCGCCACGCTCACATCGGGGTCGTCGCGCATCAGGCTCACCGCGCTGACCGCCCACAACCCGCTGATGATGACAAACGCGGCGATCATCCCCAGCGCCCGCACAGAGTAGCGGCCGTCCACTTCCATGAACACGTCGTAGGCGACGGACTTGTGCTCCACCTCCTCCGCGGCGTGCCACAGCAGCAGCGCCCGCATGGCGGGGTGCGCGAGATCGAGGTCGCTGGTGGTCAGGCCCCCGTGCGCGAAGGTGGCCGTAAAGTGCTCCGCCGCGGCGGTCACCGCGAGTCGAAACGACGGCGGGAACTTGGGCTCGAGCCACTCAAATGCGAAGCGCCGGTAGGCGGTGAGGAACCTGTCCACGTCGAGCCCTTGGGACTTCAAGATCTCAAAGGTGCGCTGATGCTCGCGAGCGTGGGAGCCCTCTTGACCGAAGAAAGCCTCCACCGAATCTCGCAGCGCCGCGTCGTGGATTTGTCCGAGGTAGTGCCGCACCGAACGCACAAAAAAACGCTCCCCGTCCGGGAACAGCAGGTGCAGTCCGTTGCTGACATGGGTGGCGAAGGCGTTGTTGCCGAACCAGTGCTTGGGGATGGCGTCGAAGTCGAAGTCCATCCGTCGCACGGTGGGGGTGGGCCGTCGCGCTTTTGGCGCAACTCGCTTCTTTAGTCGATTGAGGCCATCGAGCGGCATATCCAAGGAATAGACGATTTTTGAATTGAATTCAATTCAATTTTGATTTAATCTTCTGTGGTGCCGAGATTTCCCCGCAAGCCGGCCTCATCGAGCCCCGGTGAAGACAAAGGCGACCGCCGTCGCGAGCAGCTTTTGGCGCTCGGCCTCCGGCTGTTCGGAGACCGCAGCTACGCCGAAATCTCCATCGATGACATCGCCGAGGCGGCCTCCATCTCCCGCGGCCTCCTCTATCACTACTTCAAGGGCAAGCGCGGCTTTTACAACGACACGGTTCGCTTCGCCGCCGAGCAGCTGGTGCAGCGGGTGCGCACCAGCGACACCCTCGAACCCGAGCAGCGCACGCGCGCGGGCATCAACGCCTACCTCGAATATGTCGAGAGCTTCGCCGGCGCCTACGTGGTGCTCATGCGCGGCGGCCTCGGCGTCGACGCCCACATGCGCAGCATCCTCGAGGACGCGCGCGAGGCCATCGTAAGTCACATGATCGCAGACGGCCCCGGCCTCAAGCGGACCCCGGCGGTCCACGCGGCGCTGCGCGGGTGGTTGCACCTGGTGGAGGGCATGTCCCTCGACTGGCTAGAGACCCGGGAGGTCACGCGCCCTGCGCTGGTCGAGATCCTCACCAGCGCCCTGTGGACCATCGTGGAGACCGCCATGGCCGTCGACGCGGGCGAGCCCGCGCCCACCCGCGTGAACCCCTTCGCGTCCCTCGGCGAACCTCGCTGACCGCGCTCCGTCGAAGCGCCGCCTCCCCCCCAGCTACGCCATATTGACCCCGCACGCTGGGGCGACTCATACTCTCAAGATGCAGCGTTTTTGGTCCCTCGGTGTGTGCGCTCCCCTGTTCCTCGGCGCGTGTGGCGACGGCGGTGACGGCGGGAACAGTGAAGACGGCGACAGCACCTCCACGACCGCAGACGCCTCGGACACCTCGGATACTTCGGCTGGCGACGGCGACGGCGACGGCGACGGTGACGGCGACGGCGACGGCGACGGCGACGGCGACGGTGACGGTGACGGCGACGGTGACATGAACGCGTGCGACTTTGACCTCAAGGAGCAGATCGATCTCGGCGCGGCCATGGCCGACCTCGCGGCCCTCGCTGACATCGGGTCCACCAACGGCGACACGCGCAGCCTCGGCACTCCTGGCTACGCGGCGAGCCTCGACTACGTCGAGCAGGCGCTCATTCCCCTCGGCTACGAGATCACGCGAGAGCCCTTTGACGTGGAGACCTTCACCGAGTTCACCGACCCCGTGCTGGAAGCCACGAGCCCGGATCCCGTCACCCACGTCCCCGGCGAGGACTTTGTGACCATGCAGTACTCGGGCGCCGGTGACGTGGTCGCCCTCGTGACCGGGGTGGAGACCTCTTCGGGGAGCTCGGGCTGCACGGCTGCCGCCTTCACCGACTTCGAGGCGGGGAACATCGCCCTGATTCGCCGGGGAAGCTGCACCTTCCGCACCAAGGCGCTCAACGCCCAAAATGCCGGGGCCGCCGCCGTGCTCGTGTTCAATAACACCGGAGGTCTCTTCACACCGACCCTCGGAAACGATCCAGGCGTCAACATCCCGGTGCTGATGACCACCGCGGCGCTCGGTCAAGAACTCGACGCCGGCACCGCCAACGGCATCACGGTGCGCGTCGCCGTGGACGCCGAGCTCGTCACCGTCGCCACCGAGAATCTGTTCGCCGAGACCATCGATGGCGACCCCTCGACCGTGTTGGTGTTGGGCTCGCACCTCGACTCAGTCCCCGCCGGTCCAGGCATCAACGACAACGGCTCCGGTACGGCGCTCATGCTCGAGCTCGCCCGACGGTTCTCGGCCTGCACGCCCACGGCGAAGGTGCAGTTTTCGTGGTGGGGCGCCGAGGAGGTCGGCCTGGTGGGTTCCAGCCACCACGTCAACGCGAGGACGAGCGCCGAGTTGGAGGCGGTGATCGGGTACTTCAACTACGACATGGTCGCGTCTCCCAACTTCACACGCTTCGTCTACGACGGCGACGGCAGCGGCACCGGGGTGGCGGGCCCCGACGGCTCCGAGATCATCGAGCGCGAGCTCATCCGCACCTTCGACGATCTCAGTCTCCAGGTCGTGCCCGCCCTGCTCGACAACCGCTCCGACTACGCCGCCTTCGCCGAGGCGGGCATCCCCGTGGGTGGACTGTTCACGGGAGCAGAGGCGCTCAAGCCCGCGGAGGAGGCCGGAGGCCAAGGCGGGGAAGTCGGCGTCGCCTACGACGCCTGCTATCACCGCGCCTGCGACACCCTCACGAACCTCGACCAGGGGATCTTTGAAGTGAACATGAAATCTGCAGCGCATGCGCTGCAGTTCTTCGCCACCGACCCTAGCGAGCTGGCGAGCCTCGCCTCTGTGCGCACACCGGTCACCGCGCTGCAGCTGCCGGCCCTCGACGACCACTCCGCAGGCTGTCAGCACCAGCTCGACCGGTAGCCCGCTGCGCGCCGCATACTCTCGCAGCGCCCGCCACCGCGAGCCCGCGTTCTCGACGGCGGGTCCTCACCACACTCG
>CALKDV010000153.1 GCA_938084085.1 uncultured Nannocystaceae bacterium | reverse complement strand
GGACACGTCAACGCGTATCGGTGAGCGGCAGCCGCGGATGTTGAGGTTGAGGTTTTGTACCCCCGCAGTCAGCACGCCCTCGTCCACGGGCCGGCCGTCGCAGGTGGCCTCCCAGGGGATCGGCGCGTGAACAGCGTCGGTCAAGATGCGGAGGGTGAGAAGATCTGCGCCTGCGGGTGGAGCGACCTCCGCGTGGTCCGACCACCACGCGAAGAAGAGCCCATCCTCGGTGCGTTCGATGTGATGGTGACCGTCGCCGAGCAGCACGGCGTCGCGGTAGGCGCGGGCACGCGTGAATCGTCCTTGGGACAGGCGGGCGGCCGCGCTCGGAAAATCGTCGTGGACAATCTCGCACACGGTGTTGCCGGGGAGAGCGTTCAAGGACCGTCCGGTGAGCGCCCAGGTTCCGGGCGGGAGACGAGGCGGTTCGGCGGGGGATCGGACGTCGATGACCGGCGTGTCGCCGAGGGTCCCGTCGAGGCTCGCGAGCCTCGCGAACGAAAACATGCCGTGGGAGAAGGCGACGGCGGGCGGGGTGGTGCGGGCGATGTCACGGAGGGTCGCGACGGGGGGGAGCGGCTGGCTTGCCATGGGCTCGAGGACGCGCAGCGAGGTGAACGCGAACCATGGGAGCGCGAGAAGCGAGAGCACCCCCGTCGAGGCTCGCCCCACGCGAGCGACGGCGAGGGTGGCGGGGATCCACGTGATGACCACGAGCGGGACCGAGTAGCGCGGGAACCCGGGGTGGTGGGCACCGAGCACCATCATCAGGGTGACGCCCCAAAGCGCGCACAGCGACAGCCCTCGGGGGAGATCAGCGCGACACTCCATCCCCAGTCCGAGCAGCCCAAGCACTCCGAGGATGACCGTGGAGCCGATCCCGCCAAGTCCTCGCGTGACACCCAGGTCTTGAAAATTTGTCAGGCCGCCAGCGACGCCAGCGTGGTCCGACAAATGCGCGCGGGTGGCCGTCCAAAACGAGGTCCATCCCCCACTGTCCGCGATGGCCCACGCGAAGACGCCGAAGAGGACCAGGCCTCCAACGCCCATCGGGAGAAGCTCGTCGCGGAGCCTAAGACGTGACTGCACGATCCGCGAGAGCGCCAAGACGCCCGCGGTGGGGGCGAGCTGTGGGCGGATCGTCAGCGCCAACGCGACCATCGACCAGCCGAGCACCGCGCACCAGCGGGGCCGCGCTCGATCCCTGGAGGCGTCGTCTCTTTTTGTGCTGCGCGGTCCGAGGCTCCACCCCCAACTTGAGGCTGCGCCGATCAAGGCGGCCACCGCGGCGGTCGACGTAAAGGCGCGGGGGGCATGCACCCACAGCGACGGAGTGGCGATCAGGGTCGCGGCAGACGCCAGCGCGAGGAGGGCGCCGACCCGGCGGTTCAGCAGGATCCAGATGAGCAGCGCCACCGCGGCGGACGCAGCGCCAGAGAGCAGACGTAGGCTCAACAGCGCGTCGTCCACGAAGACGTTGACGATCTTCCCAAGCAGCATCCAGCCGGGAAATCCGGGCGGATGGGGGCGATGGTGAACGATGTCCAGATCCAGCACCCCGGCCGCGAAGATGGCCTCGTCTTGTTCCCACGGGCCATCGGGCACGAACATGAAGCGCGAGGCGACCAAGAGCGCGAGCGCCCCGAGGACCAGCGATGTGGACACGGTCTCGCCTCGCGTGGTGGAGGCGCGAGCGCCCGGGGCATCGTCGCCGGCGTTCGGCACCGGGCGCGTGCTCGGATTGTTCATGGTCGTCATTGGCGCGGCAGAGGGCGCTGGGGGCAGCCTCGCGAGGCTATCACGACGCCGTCGAGACCCCTCCTTCGTCGCCGCGGTTCATCGCGCCGACTTTGGTATGCTCTCGCACGCGCAGGACGTGCATGGCGAGCTCGTTTAAAACATCTTCTGACTTCGACTGCTCCGCAGACGACCTGTTCTCGCTGCACGCCGATCCGGAGTTCCAGAGCGCCAAGGCGCTCGCGCTCGGCGCCCATACGGCGACCTGTGAGATCGAGAGCGCCACCGATACGGAGGTGAGGCTTCGGCTTGAGACCGCGCGAGAGGGGTTCGGTGGCCGAGGCAAAGAGGTCGCGACGATGCGGATGACTCTCGATCGTGAGACGCGCGGCTCCACGTGGAGTCAGACGGTTCAAGGCTACGAGCGGCGCGCGAGCGTGGAGGGGGTGTCTGTGGTCTCAGAAGTCGAGGGAGGGGGCGCGCGCCTCACGGTCTCGGGGACGATCAATATTCGAATTCCGCTGGTGGGTCGCGTGATCGAAGGAAAAATCCTCGGCGCCATCCAGAAGATCGCAGATCGCGAGACGGCCTTCATCCGTGATCGGCTCCGCGCACTCAAGGAGCGCTAGCCGATCGCCGCTTGGATCTTCTTCGCGATGGCGAGCACTTCAGCGTGAAGCTCCCGTGGGGAGATCGAGTGAAGTCCATCCCCCAAAGACGCGAGTCGCCTCGCCAACTCTCGGCATGAACGATAGGGGACGGCCCGCTGCAATCGCTCGTCCTCGACGAGCCATTTGTCGACCTGAGCAGGATGCCATTGCTCCATTGAAGCCCATCGCGCCACGGGACCGTCAAGGATGACTGTCGCCTGACCAGGGCGATCGGAGTCGACACCAAAGGCGGGATCGTCGTCGCCCCAGATCTGTCCACGAAGGGGCATCTTGTTCTTGGGGGGCCGGGGGGGAAGCTGTCGGAGAGATTCGATCTGCGCGACGCGGAAGCAGCGGGGCGCGTTGCGTGTGAGAGAGAACGCGCGGAGGTAGATCCCTCCGTCGTGGATTCGTAGCTGCCAGGGCTCGATCTCATGCTCGCGGCCCGAGTCATCAGGCTCAGCCCACGGGCTCTTGTATCGGATCTTAAGCGGGCGGTGGTTGATGGCGTGGAGGATTTTTGTGACCATGTTGAGGTTCGCGGGATTGCCGGTGCTGACT
>CALKDV010000152.1 GCA_938084085.1 uncultured Nannocystaceae bacterium | reverse complement strand
ATCTTTGTCATCGGCTAGAGTCAGAGGACACGCCCGTTCGGGTTCTACTCGTCGGCGATAGTCACGCGCAGGAGCTCATGCCGGAGCTGGAGTCGGCCGCGCGGCGAGAGGGCTGGGGACTGGATTTCATGATCAACAAGGGCTGCAGTTATCTGAGCGATCTCGACGACTCAGACCGCTGCAGAGGAGCGCGTGGACGTTTCGATAGTCTTGAACTGTCGAGGTATTCACACGTGATCTTTAGCGTCGACCTTACCGGATATACGCTGGAGGCCTCGGCTTCGCAGACGGCACGCGCTGTTGACGACTATCGCTCTCTCTTGCAACACACCGTCATGGAGGGCGCGGCGGCGGTCGTGGTTGCCCCGCGGATGGTGCTTGACGGAGATCCGGTGAGGGCCGCGCTAGCTGATGATCTCGAGGCGCTCAGGGTCATCGGAGACTTGTCGGTCAGCGCGGCGTGGACTGGCCTGCTGCAGACGCTTCCCGATGCGGTTGAGGTGATCCCAACAAGCAGCATGCTGCTCGCGGAGAACGGTTGTGGTTCGTTGGATTGCTTCAACGGACACGCGGCGAAGAACGAACCGCTCATGCGTGACACGACGCATCTCAGCAAGCCTGGGGTCGACATCGTCATCCGGAGCGTCATCCGTGCGATCACATCGGGCTCGTCGCGTGCGCGTCGCGAGGCGGCTCGCTGAGGGCGGAGATCTGCGTCTGCGTTGCGCGGTGTGCCTCGAATTTCCTCGCTGATGGCGTGCTGGTCCGCTGCCGCGCCGAGCGGTCTCTGGGCGGCTTGGGGTTTATCGGTCCTTGAACCACGCCATCGTCTTCGGGAGGCCTTCGGCGACGCTCATGGGGGTACCGAAGGTGTCCACGAAGGGGGAGACCTCGAGCACCGAGCGCTGAACGTCACCCTCACGGGGGGGCGTGAAGCTCACCTCCGAGCTGAAGTCTCCCTGGGCTTGGAGGGTCTCGAGCAAGGTCTGGGTGTCCGTGGCGATGCCGGTGCCGATATTCATAAGGGGGTGGGGGCACTCACCGCCAAGCGCGGCCAGGTTCGCCTTCACCACGTCGTCGACGTAGGTGTAATCCCGCAGGCAGCCGCGGTCGCCGGCCTCGGCGCGGGCGTTGACCTGCACGGGCGCGCCGGCGAGGAGCCGCTGGCAGAAGATGGCGACCACGCCGGCTTCGCCGTGTGGGTCTTGGCGAGGGCCGTAGATATTGGCGTAGCGCAGCACCGTGCAAGACAGCCCGCGGTCCCGGTAGAAGGTGAGGTAGCCCTCCACCGCGAGCTTGGCGGCGGCGTAGGGGCTCTCGGGGATCGGGGGGCGTCCCACGGCGGCCAGCTCGGGCTCCGCGATCTCACCGTAGATGGCGCCGCCGGTCGACGCGAAGACGAAGTTGGCGCAGTCGTGGGCGGCGCAGGCCTCGAGCACGTTGATGGAGCCGAGCACGTTGACGTCGGCGTCCATGAGGGGCTCGCGGACCGACACGCTCACGCTCGCTTGCGCCGCCTGGTGCGACACGGCGTCGGGGCGAAAGTCGGCGAAGGCCTTGGCGAGCGCGTCCTTGTCTCGGATGTCCACCTCGAAGAGCGGGACGCCCTCGGGCAGGTTCTCGCGCTTGCCGTTGCTGAGGTCGTCGAGGGCGGCCACCTCGTGGCCCGTCGCCAGCGCCTGTTCACACACGTGCGAGCCGATGAAGCCCGCGCCTCCGGTGACGAGAATTCGCATGGCGCAGAGGGTAGCCAAGCGGGGGGCGGTTGGCTAGCGCGGTTCATGCTTGGGGGGCCGCGACCGGCCGGCGCCACCCCCTAGCAGGAATCGCGGTATGGTGCGCGCAGCCGTGACCGCGACCGACCAAGGCCAAGGGGCGCTCATCTGCATCCCCACCTACAACGAGGCCGAGAACCTCCCGCTCATCGTGGCGGCGGTGCGCGAGCAGGTGCCGCAGGCCCACATCCTCGTGGTGGACGACAATTCCCCGGACGGCACGGGGGCCCTGGCGGATGGGCTCGCCACGGCGCACCCCGGCGTCGTCCACGTGCTGCACCGCACGGCCAAAGACGGGCTCGGGCGCGCCTACATGGCCGCGTTCGAGTGGGCGGTGGCGCGGGACTACGCGTTCATCTTCGAGTTCGACGCGGACTTTTCCCACAACCCGGCGTATCTGCCCCCGTTCATCGCCACCCTGCGATCGGGGGAGGCGGACGTGCTCGTGGGGTCGCGGCGGGTGGCGGGCGGCGGCGTGGAAAACTGGAGCGCGTCGCGACGCTTCATCTCCTGGGGCGGCAGCATGTACGCGCGCGTCATTTTGGGCGTGGGCGTGAAGGACCTGACGGGCGGGTTCAACGGCTTTCGCCGCGAGGTGGTGGAGTATCTGCTCGGCAGCGACGTGGACGCCACGGGCTACGCCTTCCAGATCGAGCTGAAGTATCGGGCGCTCAAGGCGGGGTTCCGGGTGGTGGAGCGGCCGATCATCTTTCCGGATCGGACCCGAGGCGAATCCAAGATGTCCAGCGACATCTTCAAGGAGGCCATGGTGCGGGTGTGGAAGCTACGGCT
>CALKDV010000151.1 GCA_938084085.1 uncultured Nannocystaceae bacterium | reverse complement strand
GGCGACGGCGATGGCGACGGCGACCTCGACGTCAACCAAGACGGCGTGGTGATTGTCGGATACTTCGCCCAGTGGGGCATCTACGCCCGCGACTACCAGGTCTGGGACATTCCCGCGCAGATCGACGTGGTGCAGTACGCCTTCTGGGACATCAACCCCGACGGTACGCTACGCAGCCCCGACCCCTACGCCGACTTTGATCACCACAACTGCAGTGAAGTGTTCGACCCCCTATGTTCTGGCGGCACGTTGCCCTGGTCTGGGACCCCCTTGCCCTACTACGGCAACTTCCGAGCGCTCAACATGCTTCAGCAAGCGCGGGGCACAAAAGTGGTGATGTCGCTGGGTGGCTGGACCCTCTCGAGCAATTTCTCCGCAGTCGCAGCAGATCCAGCCAAGCGCGCCGTGCTCGCCGCAGAGTGCGCCGCGATGCTCGCCACCTACGGTTTTGACGGCATCGACCTCGACTGGGAGTTCCCCGTGGAAGGCGGGAACGGCCCCCACGCTGCACAAGACAAAGTTAATTTCACCCTCCTCGTTCAAGATATCCGCGCCGCCGTTGGGTCCGACAAGATCGTCTCTGCGGCGGTAGCCCCCAACCCCACCTACGCCGACAACCTCGAAGTTGGCGCGCTGGCCCAAGTCATGGACCACGTGAACATCATGGCCTACGACTACAACGGCAGCTGGAATCCGTTCACCGGCCACAACGCACCGCTCAACCCGGTGGCGGGCGATGGAAACTTCAACGTGCAGGCGACGGCACAGGCGTGGATTAACGCTGGATTCTCCCCCAGCCAGGTTACGCTAGGACTGCCGTGGTACGGCAGGTCATGGGCCAATGTGAGCTGCAGCGGCATGGGTAACGCCACCTCTGGGCTTGGCTGCGCCGCTTCAGGTCCCGGGCCTGGCACGTGGGAGCCCGGCGTGGTGGACTACCAAGACGTCCGCGACAACTACCTGAACCAGCCCGGATGGATCTATGCGTGGGACTCAGCGACGCAGACACCGACCGTGTACAACGCGAGCCTTGGACAGTTCGTCACCTACGACAACGCCCAGTCCATCGCCGCCAAGGTCGCCTACGCCAAGAGCGAAGGGATGCTCGGACTCATGGTGTGGGAGCTCGACGCGGACCGCAGCGGTGACCTGCTCGCCGAGATGCAGTTCTAAGCGAGGGGACGGGACTGGGCTTGAGGGCTCGAACTATCCTGCTGCTGCGGCGGCTGCGGCTGCGGCGGCTGCTTGTTGGGCAGCGATGATCCCTTGAAGTGCTAACAACGCCTTGAGATCGGCGAGCCCCGCGAGTTCCTCTGTCTTCAGCATGCTCACGATAGCGATGCTGCTCGCGGTATCAAAGCGCTTCGTCTTCGAGGTCCACCACGACTGATTCGGGAGATGTTCGTAGAAGTCAAAGACGTGGTCAGCGATTTTGTCAACAGGGATTGGGATGCCGCAAAGGATGCTCACCTCTTCATACTCTGACTTCCCAACGCTGCATCCTCGTTCGCGCAGGGCCTCTGCAATTTGGTGCGCGCGGTCGCACGCCTCCTCGGGCGGGAGCCGGGTCAAACAAAGAAAATTGGCTGCTTGCTGCAGCGCCTCACTGGTCTTGAAACCCGCCTTACTCTTGAGCCCCGTGAACATCGCCTCTGTGATGGCGCCCACCTCCTCTGCGGTTCCTGGAAGCGGCACCAATGCGGCGCACGCCGGCAGATCATCCGAACCCGTTAGCCACCAATGATACTTCTTCATCTCGCGATAGATCTCGAAGAGGCGATCAACCTGCGCCCGCTCAATCACGGCGTCCTCTCGCTGCAGACACAAAATGAAAGTCGCGAGCATCCCAAACACCCCCTTCATCGAACGCTTATGGTTTCCTGCGAAGTCCTGCGCGGCCTGATGCGCCGCTAAAAACTCTGCCGCCCCAATCCCCGCGCTGTAAAGCGACGCGCTCAACCCCAACCGTACGAAGCCCGCAATATTGGACTTGCGATACCAAGGCAACGCATTCGAGAACGACTCTTCTAGCTCGTGAACGCCCTTCGCGATCTCTTCCGCGGTGCCCTCCGCTGTGAGCACACCTACGGCCACGTACTGCAGCAGATCTCTTGTCCCATACCATGGGAGATGCGCCTCGAATGCTCGCAGGACCGACGAGTACCGGTCCAATAAATCAATCTCTGCGTGCTTTGCCTCGCTTAGGTCTCGGTAGTTCACGCCTCACCGTACCGCACTTTTCGACGAACAGAATCGACAGCCGTCAAACACCCGTTTGGAGCCCTTGAACTCTAAGAATCGTCCGTCGAACCGTGAACACCCTGGAGCGGGGAGTCCCCGTACGAGCGCCAGGTCTTTTGAATGATCAAACGTGCGCCTCGAGCGAAGCTCAGATAACTCCAGGCCCACGAGAACAACACAAAGAGGCGGTTCTTAAATCCAGACAGATAGTAGATGTGAACAAAAAGCCATCCGAGCCACGCGAGCATGCCTCCCATGCGAATGCGGCCTGCCTCAAGCACCGCGCGGCTCCGTCCAATGGTTGCCATCTGTCCTTTGTCCCAATACACGAACGGAGGATGGTCTGCATCTGCTGCCTTGAGCCCCGCTCGGATCCGCCGCGAGACGTACCTCCCCTGCTGCATCGCTACTGGTGCAACCCCCGGGAGTGCGTCCCCGGTTGGCCCTTGCACGTGCGCTTGATCCCCCAGCACAAACACCGACGGGTGTCCCGGGATTTGGAGGGACGCGTTCACCCTCACTCTCCCCTGGCGGTCGAGCGCTACAGGATCACCGCCGGCCAGCCGACCGCCGATCTCTGACGCCTTCACCCCCGCCGCCCAGACCACCGTTCGTGCGGCGATTCGTTCATCTCCCACTTCTACCCCCTCTGCGTCCACAGCGCTCACGCGAGAACCCGTCCACACCTGCACGCCGAGGCGTTCAAGATCCCGTGTCGCTCGGCTCGACGATCGGGGAGCAAAGGTCGCCAAAATGCGCTCGCCTGCTTCGATGAGCACGATGCGCGCCAAAGCAGGATCAATATTTCGAAAATCACGTGCCAACGTAAACCGACTCATCTCGCCGAGCGCCCCCGCGATCTCTACACCGGTCGGTCCCCCTCCCACCACGACAAACGTGAGCAGCGCTCGTCGAATATCCGAGTCTTCTTCGTGCTCGGCGGCCTCGTAGGCCTCGAGCACTCTCCGCCGGATCTCTGTCGCTTGCTCCACCGTCTTGAGCCCGGGCGCGTAGACCTCCCACGCCTCGCTGCCAAAGTAGCTATGCATCGCTCCCGCCGCGAGCACCAGACGATCGTAACGAAGCGTGCCGAGACTCCCCGTCACTTCGCGGGCCGCAAGATCGACGCCGGTCACCTCCCCCTGCAACACTCGCACGTTCTCGTACTTGCTAAGTAGCCCCCGGATGGGGGCGGCGATCTCGGCAGGAGAGAGCCCCGCGGTCGCCACCTGGTATAAAAGGGGCTGGAACAAATGATGGTTGCGACGATCAATCAGCGTCACCTTCACCCCCTCAACACCCCCGAGCCCCTTCGCGGTGTTGAGGCCTGCGAAGCCGCCCCCAACGATGACGACGTGAAGTTGAGAGGTGACGACCACCGCAGCAGCCTACCCCTCCTTATGAGTCTACGAAAGCTAGAATTACAACCCTCGGCCGCTGCGTCCGGACTCCTCCGATGACATCACCCAAACATAGGTCCATCCAGTCGCCTCTACCGCACGCTGCGTGACCGAGCTCTCCGTGGTCTCGTGGATGAGGTGCTCGGCCACCTTGGGGAACTCAAACGTGGCACCTCGATCGCGTGGAGCGTGTCCAACCCCGCGTACATGCATGACTGCAAGATCACCTCTCCATCCGCGTTGAGGAGGTTGGTGTCTGCGGACTTCGACACACCTTGTGAGGGAACAGTGGGGAGTGATATCGGCTCTCCACGCGGATCTAGAGTAGACAGGTCAATCTAAGCTCTAGAGCGGGTATGGATCGCTCGGGGGTGCCGCGTCGCCGCGACCGCGACGCGGTGTCATGAGCGCTCCCGGCCGCTGCTGATCTGCATGGCCGTCGACGTCGGACGGAGACGCCATCCACCTCAAAAATACGCTACAAGATCATTCCATGGGGATCTTCGAGCGCTATCTCTCTCTCTGGGTCGCCAGCGCGATCGGCACCGGTGTGGCCCTAGGACTCTGGATCCCTGGAGTCTTTGAGGCCGTCGCACGGCTTGAATGGGCGAACGTCAACCTGGTCGTCGCCGCGCT
>CALKDV010000150.1 GCA_938084085.1 uncultured Nannocystaceae bacterium | reverse complement strand
GAGCACGCCGGTGCACAGGTACATCACGCATAACTGCATCATGATGAGGAGCCGAGGCCAAAACGGCACCGCGCGGTAAAAGGGCTCCAGCCCGCGTGGGTGTTTGTCGCTTGGGGCGAGCCCCGCACCGTTGCCTGGGCCGCCGGGTTCGCTGAGGCGGCCCTCCCTTCGGAGTCGCCGTCTCCGCAGCCAGTTGTCGACGCTGTACGCGGACCCGCAGTTGGAGACGCACACGTACACAAAGATGGTGCGGTAGACGTTCTCGGTGCCCTCCCAAAACAGCGCGTTGCGCATAATGATCGAGTTGAACAAGAACCAGGAGGCCCACTTGGACCATCGTGTTTTGTACCCGACGATCATCATGGTCGTCGCGACCATAAACGCGCCCCAGTGGATCCAAAAGAAGGTCGGGGAGCTCTCCAGCAAGAGCAGGGAGTAGTTGGGGCCCTTCAGCCAATTCCACATGGCCTTAAGGTCGTAAAAGCCCGTCGGCTCGCCGGCCGCGATGCCCTCGCCGAATCCCGCGAATTGCTTCCGCGCGCGGACATGCCGCGCCACCTCGTCTGGGAAGATGCCCTGGTCGGTGAACAAGAACTCGTAGTGTTCCCACAGCTCGAGGATGTTGCCCATGACGCAGATGCCGACGCCGATGCGCACGACGGCGAGGGGGCGAGGGTCCTCCACGCGCAGGATGAATCGGCGCAGGGTTTTTGCGTGGCTGATGAGGAACCCAAGCACCCCGAGCGCGAGGAGGAGGGTGAGCCATCCGGCGACAAAGCTCTTGTCGAGCGCGTTAAAGTCCACGGGCTTGGCGGCGGCCACGAGCGGTGCCAACGAGGTGAGGTAAGCCATGCGGACGAAGGATCCACCCTCGATCCCCGAGGTGCAAGGTGCTCGCGCGGTTTTTTGGGGATTGGGGATGAAACACGCGAGGCCTCCGCAGAAAACGTGGGAGAGGTCACGTGCCCCCCCGGCGCTCGGCACGAGCGGTTGGCGAACGGGCAGCGCTCACGGGGCCAGCGGTAGCACGCCGGTGATCGCGGCCATCGTACGGACGAGGTTAACGAGGATAAGCCCGCCCACCACGAGCTCTACGAATCTCCCGACACGCGGTCCCGACGCGGTGGCGCGCTCCAGGAATCGAAGCGTTCCGAACGCAAGAATGGGGGTGAGTCCGGCGAGTCGCCGGGCGCCGAAGGCGTGCCCGGAGTCCGGATCTCGCACCGTCGCCATCAAAACGACGAGCGCGAGCGTGACTGCGGCCGCGGGCACGGCGATCGACGGCGAGGTCACCGCGCCGTGACGCGAGGACTTTGTCGAGTGATCGCGGAGCGCGATGGCGAGACCGAGGCACGCGAGGAGTGCGAGCGGGGTCGCCGACCACAGACCGTGGGGGCCGGCGGCGACGGTCCACAGATCTGCGCCGAGTCCCTCCATGTGGAAGAAGGTGAGATCCCACCGGATAGGTCCGGTGGCGGAGCCAGGATGTGCGAGCCCCATAAAGGCCTGCGGACCGATCCCCAAAGAGGCGACGCTCGCGGTGACGAGCAGGGCGCCTCGGTTCCTCTGGCGCCGATCGGAGGGCGCCCTGAGGTACGCGATCAGCGGCCACAGCAACCACAAAAAGTTCTGCAGGCGCACGAGCACGCCGGCGGCGATGGCGAGCCCGGCGAGGGCAGGGTGACGGCGTGCCGCGAGGGCGCCGAAAATTAGCGCGCAGACCGTGGCGTCGAGGGCGTGGGGGTAGCCCACGTGACCCAGACTGTAAAAAGGGACCACAAACCCCAGGGGAAACATTGTGGCGACGATGCGCGCGCGGGGAGCACTCTCGGGGGACGCGCGTCGAAGGGCCCAGCCGACGATCAGCAGGCAGACGCCGAGGCACATGCTCCCGAGAATCGCGGCGTACCGAGGGGCTTGCTGGGCCGGCGCGTGGACCAGGTGATGAAGCCAAAGCCCCGGCACCATGAGCACCGCGGGCCCCAGCTCGCGCACGGGGAGCCGCGTGCCATCCGCCGCGGGCGCCTGACCGAGGCCCCAGCGGTCGCCGAGGACCATCAGTTGATTGGTCAGGTCAAGGTCTCCGTCCCATGCGAGGCTGCGGGCCGCCGCGTAGGTGTAAAAGGCGTCGCCAGCGACCGGGAGGTTGCCGTCATTGAGCCGCCCGCTCCAAGTCCACACCATCACCATGCTCGCCGCGACGAAAAGCGCGGCCATCCATCGCAGGGCGCGGTCATTCGTCTCAGTACGGGCCACGTCGTATGGTGTCATACCAGACGCGCGTGTGGGGGTGGAGACGCCCGCGGGAGGAGTTGACAGATTCTCGAGAGGATTCACTGACGCTCCTTGAACCTGGTGGTACAAGAGAAGGTATGAGTTCGGCCGAACGGTATCGCCCAATTCGAGCGCTCGGCAAAGGTGCGGTCGGCGATGTGCTCCTGACCGTGGATCTTGAGCATCGGCGCCTCGGCGTATTGAAGTGGCTGCGCGCCAATGTGGAGGGGGAGAGCGACGCGGCGCACCGGTTCCGTCGGGAAGCCTCCTTGATGGCGGGACGGGAGTTTGAGGGGGTCGTGGACGTGTGGGAGTGGCACACCGCGCGGGACGGCCGGACGTGGATGGCCATGGATTTGATCGATGGCATGGAGCCCCTCGATTTCATCCCCGTAGGTGACGTGGCGTCGACCCACCGGCTGCTGTCGTCGGTGGGTGCGAGCTTGGATCTTTTGCATGAGAACGGCGTTTTGCATCGAGACCTCAAGCCAGAGAATATCCTGCTGAGGGATGGCGTCTCGGGTTGGGAGAGCGTGATCATCGATCTTGGGATCGCCAAGTGGCTGTTCGCCGACGACGCAACCTCCACGGGCTCCGTCTTCGGCACACCGCAATATATGAGCGTGGAGCAGCTCAACGACGCGAAGCGCGTGGGCCCGGCCACCGACCGATACGCCTTGGGCGTCACGGCGTACGACATGCTCTGCGGTCGCAAGCCGTTTGACGGGGCGGACTTGATCACGCTGGTGCGCAACCAGGAGCGAGGGATCGTCGCGCCGCTCGGGCTCACGAAGGGCATGCTGACTCGGGGTCAAGACCCGACGCCGGTACCTACGCCAGCCCTGGATGGTGTGATGAAGAGGATCTTGAGCCCGAAGGCGTCGCAACGGTACTCGAGCTGTGTGGAGTTCGCTGGGGCTTTTCACGCGGCGGCGATCAAAGACGGCGTCATGGGCCCGCCGCTTTGTCCCGCGCGCGTGTTCCCTAAGATCGAGCGGTTCGCGGTGCGTCTCGAAGGTCCAGGAGGCGTGGAGTCGTTCGAACTGACGGACGGCCCCGTGGTCATTGGTCGGCACGATCGCTGCCAGTATGTGATCGACAGCTCGGAGCTGAGCCGC
>CALKDV010000149.1 GCA_938084085.1 uncultured Nannocystaceae bacterium | reverse complement strand
ATCGGGTTGGGCTCGTAGTCCCAACGGGTGGCGACTTGGGAGAGCAGGCGGATCGGCGCTTTTTTGAGCATCGCGAAGGCGTCCTCTCGGCTGCCCTCGAAGCCGCCTGATTTGAGTCCAGGGATCTCGCTCCGTTCCACGCGTGTCCCTAGAAACACAAAAATGCAGCCGTGGTCGCCGCAGGCCGCGTTGTTGAGCTCCCCGACCTGAAACGGTGGCGCGGCGGGTGGCGGGGGGGGCTCGCTCGCACTGAGAGCGAGCCGGATCGCCTCGATGTCTTCGGCTTCGGCATCTCCGCGGTGCCGGTGCGCGACGATCCCTCTCGCGTCGACAACCACGAGCTCGAACGCACCGGACTCAACCCCGAGCGGATTGAGGGCGTCTCCTTGAAAGTCCGCGTACATCGGCAGCCGCAGCTCGGGGCGCATGGCATTGAGAAACTCAGCGGCCATGTCTTTAAGCCCAGGGATAAAGCGGTAGGGCCGGCCGTCGGCGACGAGGAAGGCCCGCAGCTCCGGGGGATAACTCCAGCGGTCCAAGGCGAGCTTGAGTTCTTTGCTTTGGCCTTTCTCCATGCTCTCTCGGCCCTCCACCACGAACAGCGCTGGTCCGCCCCGCAGCGACGCGAGGTCCACCTCGGGGAGGTCTCCTTGCGCGGGGAGTGAGCCGGCGACCGGCGCGGGCGTGGCGTCGTTCGCCGTGGTGCTCTGCGTCACGCCGTCGCGATTCTTGGACGCGTCACCGCAGCCGTTGGACGCAACGAGGAGGAGGCACGCAAGAGTCGATCGCAGGGGGGGCGGGCTGGCACGCATGGCCTGGCAGTATAGGCGAAATAAGGCCCGGTGAAGGTGCCCAATGCGCCCGCCGTCGGGGATCCGCACGTGTCCCACGGTTACGCGTGGGTGCCGAACCAGGTCAACGCCGCGAAGACGCCGTGCACGGTGCCCACTGCGAGGCCGCCCAAGCGCAAGCGCCGCTCGGGGGCCGCGATGCAAAGACCTCCACATACCGCGAAGGCCACGAAGAACACCTCCGGTGTGCTGGGGATCAGCGCGTCGGGGCTCGCCGCCACCAGTGAACCACCGGCGATGGCGAGTACGATCATGGACGCCAACAAGAGCGCGCGACGGAGCACGGCGGCGAAGAGGTGACCCCGTCGAGCCACGACTCCGGCGAGGGAGCCCGACGCGAGGAGGCCGTGCCGCGCGCCCGCCCGCAACGAGGAGGCGACCCGTCGAGGCCCATCGATGAGGACTCTACGAGCCCCCGCGCCCAGCCCGAGGATCGCGCGACGCGCGAGCACCGCCGACACCGTCACCAGGACTTCGATGATCGATGGCGGTGGGGTGGAGGGCTTCATCGAGACCAGTGTGCAGAACCTCGGCCCGGTCGCCAAAAAAATGGCCATCGTGCTAGGTATGGAGTGATGGTCGCTTCTTGGATGTTGTCGCTTCTGCTGGTCGGGGCGGGTGCTCCTTTGGGGGCGGCGGATGACCCAGGCGAGCGCGAGTTTCCGGCGAACGCGGATCCATGGCGCACAGCGGTGGACGCTCAAGAGGCCGACTGTAGAGGCTCTGAGCGCGTCGCGACGCGGCGTCTCGCTCAGCATGGAGGGGCGTCGCGGGCCGGTGACGCAGGATGGGAGGAGCGGTATGGCCGCTGTCCCTTCGCGCCTCACGTGGGCACGCTCGCGCTCATGGAGGCGTGGGGCAGGGCGGAGACCTTGCCCTACGGGTTTGAGGCGGACGGTCTCGACGACTTCGTGGCAGCCCGCACCGGCAAGCGACGACGCCTGATGACTTGGAGCGCGCGTGTCCGAACGGAGTTCGCTCGTCGTGGGGTGCCCGCCCCCGCGCCTGTCTTTCTCGTGTGGGCAGGAGCGGCGCTCGCCGTCACGGACATCGAGGGCGCGGCTCGAATCCTTCGTGAGGGGATCGAGGCCGGGGCGGTGGGAGCTGTGGACGCGCGGTGGCTTCGCGGGGTGGTCTCGCTCATCATGCTCCGCCACGCGGAGGGGTTGGAGACCTTGGGCGCGGCCGTCAGCGGGTCGGATCGCCACGGCAGCGCCGGGAAGACGCGGGCGGTGTATCTGCGGGCGGTGTTCCTTGATCGGCTCGGCGATCGTGACGGGGCGGCCGCGGCCATGCGCGACGCCCAGACCGCAGACAAGGACCAGCGGGCGCTCCGTGGGCTGGTTCGAGCCTTGCCCGTCCACGAGGCCCTGTACGTTCGGGCATTGTCCCGACAGTTCAGCGGCCGGGGAGAGGCGCTGACCTTGAGGCTTTGGGCGGCCTATCTGTCCCGGCCCGAGCCTGAGGCGCCGGAGCGTGCGCTCGCGGAGCGCCATCGAAACAGCCTCGCCCCACGACCGGCGTCCCCACGCTAGGTGGGGGCCGGTGGCGGGCGCGACCCGTGGTGACTACTCGACCGTGATGCCGCTCTCTGCGCACGAGAAGTTTTGACCCGCGCCAGTGAGGATGTCTCCACCGAGCGCTTCGCACAGCTCCAGTGTGGAGGTACCGTCCACGACGATCAGCGGCTCTGCGGACACGTCGGTCGGCGCCACGCCGCTCAACATGTACTGCGGCGTATTGAGCAGCAGCCCCGCGAATCGTCGGACGCCGGTCTCGAAGGTGTTGATCTCGACGCTGTCTACGGGTGCGGAGAGCGGGACGCCGAGGAGCGCCTCGATGAATGGCCGCTCCACCTCCGTGATGCTGGGGACGCCAAACAGCCGGTCCTTGACGGCGATGACCACGTCCTCGGCAATGGCGTTGCTGGTGCTTTGCGCCGCGCTCATGAGGGCGTTGACGAAGTCCGTGGGCGCGCAGCCCCCAGACAGCGGCCCCGTGCAGGCGCCGTTCAAGAACGGATCGTTCCCCGCGGCGAGTTCTTGCTCCCAAAACAACATCCCGTAGAAGTCGACCCCGTTGAAGCCGGGGACCGCGTCCTTCACGAACACCCCTTGGGACTCCAGGAAGTCGAGGGAGTTTGGTTGAGAGAAGTTGGTCGCAGGACCAAAACGTTGAGGTCGATCCCACCACATGGACTGCGCTGCGCTGTCCATGAGGACCCACGCCGAGTGCCGATGAACCGCGTCACCCACGGAGTTCATGCGGGTGTTGGGGTCGGCCGCGTCGATGCTAAATGGATCGAAGACGGGCTCGAGGTTGTACGGCGAGGTGGCGCCGCACGAAGAAGGTGGCGCTTGGTTGTAGTAGGGGTGTGTGGTCACCTCCACCAGCAGTTCACGCGGTGAGTAACTGAACTCGACAAACGCCTCCGTGAGATCCTGCAGGATTTCACGCTGCTTGTCGTTGCGTGGGAAGTTGTTTGCGACGACGAGTCGGTTCCCCATCGCCTCTTTCCACACCGCGTTCGCGACCGTGGACGAGGTGAGGTACGCCAAGGCTTGGTCGGCGGGGACGGCGTCGTCATCGCCGAGCATCAGCCCGTCGAGCGCGAGGCTCTCAAACCCGTTGCGCAGCTTGGGCTCCACATCGAACAGCTGCGGCGCCGCGGGGAGCGCTCCGCCGAGGTAGCCGTCCCAGTCCCACAGATCGCCGGAGTGGTTGGTGGTGAAGCTCCCACACTCGCCGCTCATGCCCCAGGGTCGAACGGAGCCCGTGTCCGCGAACCCGTTCCAACGGAACGCCGCGAAGAACTCTTCCTCGGGACGGCCGGCGTGCTCCCCCCAGACCGCTTTCTCGAAGTGCCCCTCGATGGGCCAGTGACGGTTGTAGAGGGGATCGCTGTTGTACGTGACCGACGCGTTGCTATTGTGGCACTCAAGGCAGCTCGTCTTTCGTCCCATGTAGGCGGATTCGAAGATCTCGCCGTAGTTGGTGCGACGCATCTGGTCGAGGTCTTGGGCGGATACGTTGGCCCCGGTGAGTGGCCGGGCCATTCGCGCGAACAGGTCGGCGCGGTAGAAGGGAGAGAGGTCATCGAGTAACAGGCTGCTGCGCAGCACATCTTGCATGGTGGTCTGGGCACCAAAGTTGCTGGTGGCGGGGTCATTGTCGCGGATGAACTCCGCGAGATTGGTCCCGCTGGCGGCTCCCGTAGTGACGCCGTAGCACGCGACGTTGGCCTTGATCTCGATGCGGTTCACCCGGGTCTGCTCGTAGAAGAAGGTCTCCCATCGATCGACGTAACGGTCGCCGCTCGCCAGGCCTCGCGCGACGATCGCTCTCCCAGACAGCCCCTTGGCGTCCAGCTGGTCGATCATGTCCGACAGCACCTGAATCTCACGCCGGCTCTCGGGCTTACGCCCTTGAATGAGGGGGAGCGCCTGCTGCACCCACGAGGCGTTCCCCGCGTCGCAAAGCTCCTCCTCACCGCTGCCGGCGGGGGGCTCTTGCCCCGGGTCTGCGCCTCCCGTGTCGCCGTCGCCGTCACCGTCGCCGTCGCCGTCGCCGCCCTCGGTGCCGCCGTCAGAGGCGCCCGTGGGGTCGGTGTCACCGCAGGCGGGGATCCAGGAGAGTAGGGCGGCGACAGACACCGTGAGGAGGCGTCGTCGAAGCAGCGTCGTCGTTGTCCAGATTGAGTGATTCACAGGGTGACTCCTAGGTATTGCTCGCGGATCCGGGTGGCGGCTTCGAGTTCGTTGGCGACCCCGCCAAGTACGTCACCGACGGCGAAGGTCTCTGGGCTGAAGGGGTAGATGCCCATGGCGGCCATCACAGACATTCGATTCTCTGCGGGGGTCATCCAGTTTTGCGCGATGCCCTGATCTTCGGTGATGTATCCGTAGACCCCGCGCTCGGCGCTGGTGACAGGACCTCCGATAAACACCGAGACGTAGCCTTGCGGCCAGTGGTTGAGGCCGGTAGTGCCCTGTCGCTCGGGCGTGCGGCCAAACTCCGTCGTGAGGACGATCATTGTCTCGTCGAGGTTGAGCTTGTCCGGGTCGTTTTCACCGGGGGCGTTGATGCGGTCGGCCAATTCTTTGAGGGTGTGGACGACGTTGCGCGACGCGTAGTTAACGTGGCCGTCATGGGTGTCGTGTCCCGCGTTCGGGTTGGGGGTGATGCCGCCGTCGATGACTTGGACGTAACGGGCCGCGTCCGTGTTCCGCGTCAGCAGGGCGGTGGCGAGGCGGAGCTGCATGGCGGGCATGTCCGTCGCATTTGAACCACACTCGCTGCCGGAGATGGATTGGAAGAAGCTGGGGTCGAGGACGCTCTGGATGGCGTCGGCGTTTCGCCTCGCGTAGTTGGAGAACTCAAAGTTTGATCGCGACTGTGAACGAGTCGGAACCCCCTTGCCTCCAGTGCGGAATTGCTGTCGATAGGCGTTCTCGTAGTGCGACATGGCCGAGTCGAACGCGGCGCGGTTGTTGCCGACGCCGTTCCTCGATAGCAGCTGGGTAATTTGAGAGCCAGCGGAGACCGTCAGGCTCAGCGGAGTGGCGTTGCCGGGGTGAAGCCCGACAGCAGAGCCTGCACTCACGTTATCCGTGGCGAATTCGACACCGGGATAGAGCACGTACGCGTAGGGCGTCGCGCGCAATCCGCCCTGCTGCTCGAGAAAGTAGCGTTGGATGGACGAGCCGAGGCCGGCGAGTCGCGGCGAGCCGAGGCGGTTGCCGGACAGGGCGAGCGGGTTGGCCCCCTCGTGCGCGAGTTGGTCATGACGCATGGTGATAATGCGCATGCGGTCGGTGATGTCCGGGCGGTTGCGGAGGGGAATCGACCACGGGCCGAGGTGAACGGTGGTGCCGTTCTCGTCGTCGGCGAAGGGCTCGGTGAGCTCGTTCGACGTCCCAAACCCGCATGACTGAAAGCGGTCTTCGGTGTCGGCGAGGTAGGCGTTGAGGAAGGTGCCGTTCCCCGTTCCCCAACCTGGGACGCTGTAGAAGCTATCAAAGGCAGACACGCCGCCGTACATATAGACCTCGAGGACGTTCTTGGCCGTTCGCGACTCGGGGAGGATTGCGTCGATCTTGTCGCTAGGCCAGTCGCCCCAGCCCGCGTGTGCGAGGCGGGGGTATTTGAGGATCCCAAACCCCGCAGCCCCTGCAGAGAGTGTCTTGATAAATCGTCTTCGTTTCATTGTTGAGTCTCCTACAAATCGTGTGGGGAGGGCGTGCGCCGGTTACAACAGCGTGAGGTATCCCCAGACCTCCACGCGCGTCACTACTTGAGTCGCGCCGACCTCGTCGCCGAGGGAGCGTTCGACAGCGTGCTCTCGGGTCACAGTGAGGGTCGCGAATCCGGCGCTGAGGTTGCTCATCTCATCACCGGAGAAACTGAACCCGCCGTCGTCGGAGGCGGAGGCCGCGAGCACGCTCCCGTTGGTGTCGCGGATGCGGAGGAGGAGCGGGTCGTCGCCCTCTGCGTTCGCCTCCCACGCGAGGTCGAGGCCGTCCGCGCGGTTGACCTCAAGGCCGTAGACGGAGAGGTCTGGGGACGTGACGGTAAGCTCGGTTGGTGTGCGGATCCCGGTGAAGCCGTTGTTCGCGAAGGCGTCACCGCCGAACACGCCGACGGTGTAGTCGGTGCCGAAGGCGAAATCACTCGTCTGAGGCTGACAGGCGTCAGAGAACATGGGGGCGTCGCTCGCCGTGTACACCGGATACTCTTGCCCGACGCCCACCTGGATGAGGCAGGCCGACGCCGACATGGCGTCGTCGCTCGTGGCCATGTTGATACCGTCTCCCGCGGTGACCCACACATTGGCCTTTCCCCAGTTCAACGGGGCGGGGACGCCACCAAATTCTGGCGCGTCGAGCTCGCTCGGCGGGGGGGGGACGGTCAGGCCAAACGCATACGCCGCGTGAAAGTCGTTGGTCTGGTTAAAGGGGATGGTGCGGAAGCCAGCGCTAAATCCTACTTGTGCCGGAGCGCCGCTCGCATCTGCCGGGTAGTAATTGAAGTTGATGATCCCTTGGATGCTGCCGTCGCCGTCGCCGTCGCCGTCGCCGTCACCGTCGCCGTCGCCGTCGCCTCCGGTCTCGCCGGCGGTGCCGTCGCTGCCCGAGCTCGCCTCGATCACCGGATCGGAGCAGGCGGTTGTCCCGAGTAGCGCTGCGATGAGCGCCAAGGGAACCAGCCGGAGAGCGTTGAGACATTTTAAATTCTGCATGAAAACCTACCGCGCCGACACCTAGCCAACGGCGAA
>CALKDV010000148.1 GCA_938084085.1 uncultured Nannocystaceae bacterium | reverse complement strand
AGCAAGCTCCAGGTCCACGTCGTCGATCGTAAATCAGCCAGCGTCGAGATCTACATGGGCAACCTCTCCATGGCTCGCAACAGCGCGGACTGGGAGAGCATGACCGTTCTCAACCGGGTGTTCGGTTCGGGCATCACTTCGCGCCTGTTCGCTGATATTCGGGAGACGAAAAAACTCACCTACAATGTCGGCTCCTACACGGCGCCAGGAAAAGGGGTGGGTGTGTTTGCCATCGCGACCCAAACAAAGAAGGTCGCTGAGATGATGAACGCCCTGTTCGAACACGTGCGAGACATCCGAGAGTCAGGACCGACCGAAGAGGAGTTCGTACAGGCACGCGACTCCATCGCTCGCTCCTTTCCTCTGCAGATCGAAACCGCCAGCCAAGTGGCGGGTCGAACCCGCACGGTCCTCACCTACGGGCTCGACAGCGACTACTGGAACACCTACCGAGACCGCGTCCTCGCGGTCACGCGGGAGCAGACCATCGACGCAGCGCAAAAATACATCCACGCGGTCCCCGTCATCGTCATGGTGGGTCGAGAAAAGAAGATCCGAGCGCAGCTCGCAGACGTACCGCTGCTCAAGGACGCCGAGGTCATCGTCTACGACACGGACCTCAACCCCAAGTAAAAATACCGCTGCTCCGAGGCGCAGGCCTGGATGCAGCCCCAACATTTCACCGAAAGGGACCGTTCACGCGGTCCCTTTTGCGTGGCGTTGTTGGGGGGCAGGGAGCGAGCGTCGCCGACCACTGGCGCGGAGCCGCCAGACGGGATACACCAAGGTTCCATGTGCGGCATTATCGGCTACCTTGGCACTCGAACCGCCGCCCCTTTGCTCTTGGAGGGGTTGGCGAAGCTTGAGTATCGCGGCTACGACTCCGCCGGCGTCGCGATCCTCGAGCGGCACGAGGCGGCCTCCACCACCCACCGAGTCCGCGCTGCGGGAAAAATCGTCCAGCTCGTCACCGCGCTCCAATCCTCGCCGACGACGGGGACCCACGGAATCGGTCACACCCGCTGGGCCACCCACGGCGGACCCACTCAAGACAACGCACACCCCCACTTTAGTGCTGGCGTCAGCGTCGTCCACAACGGCATCATTGAGAATCACGCGGCGCTGCGCGCGGGCTTGTCGGAGGACGGGTTCGAGTTCAAATCGGAGACCGACACGGAGGTCATCGCCCACCTCGTCGCTCGTGCGCTCAAAGAGCACTCGAGCCTCCACGAAGCGGTCCAAGCCAGCGTCGCGCAGATGCAAGGGGCCTGGGCGCTTTGCGTGATCTCGGAGCGCCACCCAGAGGAGATCGTGGTCGCTCGCCACGCCTCGCCCCTCCTCATCGGCCTGTACGACGCCGAGACGAGCGGTCACCCCACCCCCGAAGTCTTCGTCGCCTCCGATGTCTCCGCGATCTTGAATCATACGCGCAACGTCCTCGACCTGAACGACGGCGACGTCGCGACCCTCACAACCCAGGGAGTGAAGATCACGGACGCCAATCTCCGGGAGGTCACCCGCCGCGTCCGCCGCGTCACATGGAACGCCGTCGCCGCGGAGAAGCAAGGCTACAAGCACTTCATGCTCAAGGAGATCCATGAGCAACCAAAGGCCATCCGAGACACCATCCTCGGTCACGTGGACGGCGACAACATTTTCGCGAAGCGGAACTTTCCGCTCCCGAGCCCTCATGGGCGGGTCATCCTCCTCGCCTGCGGCACCTCGTGGCACGCCGCCATGTGCGGCAAGAGCTTGATCGAGCAGCTCGCCCGAGTGCCCGCCGAGGTCGATCTCGCCAGCGAGTTTCGCTACCGAAAACCTGTGATTCGAGAGGGCGATCTCGCCATCGCGGTCAGTCAATCTGGCGAGACCGCAGACACCCTCGCGGCGATCCGTGAGGCTGGGCGCTTGGGAGCCAAAACGGTCTCCATCTGCAACGTCGTCGACAGCAGCATCGCGCGCATGACCGACGACGTGATCTACACCCACGCGGGTCCCGAGATCTCCGTGGCGTCGACCAAGGCATTCACCACACAGCTCGTGGCGCTGTCCTTGTTCTCCGTATGGCTCGCTGGCCATATGTCGAGCGACAACGGCGAAGACAAAGGGTCTCCGGAGGAGCGACAACGTGCGCTCTTGACGACGATCCGTAACCTCCCGTCGACGATCGAATCGGTGCTCGAACATCGCGAGCGAATCCAGCGCATCGCCCGGCGCTACGCCCAATACCGGCATATGCTCTACCTCGGCCGCGGGCTCGGGCATCCCGTCGCGCTCGAGGGGGCGCTCAAGCTCAAGGAGATCAGCTATATGCACGCGGAGGGGTACGCCAGCGGCGAAATGAAGCATGGACCGATCGCGTTGATCGACGAAACAATGCCCGTCGTCGTGATCGCCACGGAGGGCCCCGGCTACCAGAAGGTGATCTCCAACCTCGAAGAGGTCCGGAGCCGCGGCGGAAGAGTCATCGCCGTCGCGACCATGGGCGACACGCAAATTGAGCAGCTTGCGGAAGACGTGATCTTCGTCCCTCCGGCGCATCCCATGCTGCAACCAGTCATCGCGAGCGTACCGCTCCAACTGCTGGCCTACTACATCGCCGACCAGCGTGGCACCGACGTGGATCAGCCCCGCAATCTGGCCAAGTCGGTCACGGTTGAGTAACAGAAGTCACGGAGACCTCCTCCCGCTCGCGTCCCCTCGATCACGATTTCAGTCTTCTCTGTCTCGCACAATCACGACCGCCCCTCGCTCGATGCCGAGGCCCTTGGCTGCGCTCTTTTCTGCACGCGCAATCTCCAGCACGCCGAAGGCGTTGACGAGCGCAAGGTACTCACCCGGTCCCGCTTCCGCGTACGTGGAGCGCATGGGGATTCTCTTTCCCGTAATCTCCACGCGCGGCGACGAAAATCGTGCGAGCAGCTCTTCGTCAATATTGGTGATCAGGTTGCCAAAGTTGTCTGTGGTGATGACCGCGCCGCGGACCTCACGCTCTCCGGCCACCGCCTCCTCGAGCCAGGAAGGGACAATCTCGTGGATACGCGGCCCGACTCCCTCTGGCGAGAGCTTCCCCGAGGCCAAATCCGCCCCGATTGGCGCGAAGATGTCGCGGCCATGAAAGGTCGCGCTCGGCTCCGGCAGACCAAGCGACGGGCCCTTGCGAGGGTCGAAGCGGTGGACTGACGCGCGCTCAGGATCAAGGTGTCCAAGCAGGCCGTTGTCTGGCACGACAAAGGCGTGATGTTCGTGGACGATCACGAGCACCTCTCGGCCCGCGCGACCGCCGGGATCGACCACCGCGATGTGGACCGTGCCCTTTGGAAAATAGCGATACGAACGACGCAGCCAAAACCCCGCCTCCGCGGGCCAGTGCACCAATACATCGTGGGTCAAGTCGACGATTCCAACGTCGGGGAAGCGCGCGAGCATGACCCCCTTCATCGTGGCCACGTACGGGCCCTTGTGCCCGAGGTCCGTGGTCATCGTCACCACGCCCGAAGGACGAAAAGTGCTCATGGGTTCGCTCCGTCGTTCCTCTCGGTTTGTGGCTGTGTGATCCGCTCTCGCGACGCGTCCTGGCCTCGCTCCTCCGCCCTCACCAGCTCGGCTTGGCCTCGCGTCCAACCGCCAGACTTGCCCCCCGACTTTGACGTGAGCATCACGCCGGACACCACCATGCCTCGATCCATGGCCTTGCACATATCGTAGATCGTCAGCAGTCCCGTCGACGCCGCCACCATCGCCTCCATCTCCGGTCCCGTACGATCGACCGCCTCCACAAGGACCTGGATTTCGACGCGGTTTCGCTCGGGTTCGATCGCCCAATCCACGTCCACGCGCGTCAGCCGTACGGGATGACACAGGGGGATCAACGATGCCGTCTGCTTCGCGGCGCCGATGGCGGCCAGGCGCGCCACTGCCAGCACATCCCCCTTGTGGCCGTCTCCTGCCACGATCCGCGCCAAGGTTTCTGGGTGCATCTGAACCGCGCCGGTCGCCACCGCGGTCCGGCGGGTCTCGGCCTTTTCACCGATGCTCACCATCCGTGCAGCACCCTCGGCGCCAAAATGAGAAAGCGGGTCGCCCACCATGGTCGTTGAAGGCTAGCAGTCTTCGACACGATGACCCCAACAAAACCCACCCCGAAGTGGCGATGGTGCGCACCGCGACTCCCTTCCCACGCCGATCTGCGGGCAACCCGCCCCACAGCGGGCCCGCTCGCCGCCTCCGACCCGCCTCCTCGGCCCGCGCTTGACCATTGTGGCCCTACGCGGCCCTTCACCTTCGCCCGGGAAATGATACCCTCCAGCGAGCGATTTAGAGGGTTCCGACGGCCACGCCATGGGACCCCGCGACCCCTTCAACACCCGGTGATTCAACGTTGGACCAGACGTGAGCCGCAGCGAGCGCGACGCGCATCGCCGATGAAGGTGTGTCCGCAAACGAAAGGTATGAGATGAAAATCGGTGTTCCAAGAGAAATTCACCCGGGCGAGTGCCGCGTAGCGGCGAGCCCCAAGAACGTCGAGCGACTTAAGAAGATGGGCTTCGAAGTCGCCATTGAAACGGGCGCAGGCAGCTCTGCGAGCTTCCCCGATTCTGCCTATGAAGCCGTCGGCGCCGAAATCGTCGCGGACGCAGCCTCGCTGTGGGCCAACGCAGACATCGTCATCAAGGTGCGACCCCCTGCGCCCCATCCGGTGACGGGGACGCACGAGGCGAGCATGCTCAATGAAGGTGGCACCCTCATCAGCTTCATCTGGCCAGGAGAAAACAAGGATGTGGTCGAGGCGCTGCAGGCCCGCAAGGCGACCGTGCTCGCCATGGACTGCGTCCCTCGGATCACCCGCGCACAAAAGCTCGACGCGCTCTCATCCATGGCCAACATCGCCGGCTACCGCGCGGTCATCGAGGCCGCCCAACACTTTGGCCGCTTCTTCACCGGTCAGATGACCGCGGCGGGCAAGGTCCCGCCTGCCCGCGTCCTCGTCGTGGGTGCCGGCGTGGCAGGCCTCGCTGCCATCGGCGCAGCCCGAGGACTGGGCGCTATCGTTCGCGCCTTCGACACGCGCCCCGTGGTCAAGGAACAGATCGAATCCATGGGCGCAGAGTTCTTGACCGTGGAGTTGGAGGAAGACGGCACCGGCGCCGGCGGATACGCCAAAACCATGTCGCCCGCCTTCATCGAGGCCGAACATCGCCTGTTCGAAGCGCAGGCTAAGGAGGTGGACATCATCATCACCACAGCCTTGATTCCCGGGCGCCCCGCCCCGTTGCTCGTCACCGAGCAAGCCATCGCCAACCTCAAGCCAGGATCCGTCATCGTCGACCTCGCGGCCGAGCGCGGCGGCAACGCGGCCCTCACCAAAGCGGACGAAGTCGTCGACGCCAACGGCGTCACCATTGTCGGCTACACCGACCTGCCGAGCCGCATGGCCAACGTG
>CALKDV010000147.1 GCA_938084085.1 uncultured Nannocystaceae bacterium | reverse complement strand
CGCCGAAACCGTAGCGGTCACCTCCGCCCTCGCCGCGGCGACGATCCAACGCCGCGAGGAGCTCGCGCATGGTCACCACGCCCCCCCAAAGCACCAACACCACTGCCGTGACCGCGAACGCGCCCCCCGTTGGGATCTGTGTAGATTCCCCAGACACGAGGCTGCGCACGATCGCAGGGATTCCAAGACTGAGCGGCGATCCGACCCCGCCCACGCACAGGGCGACGGCGCCTCCGGTGATCACGAGACTACGACGCGACGACCGTCGCTCCGAAGATCCCGCCTCTCCAAGACAGGCGACGCTCAACGCGATCGTCATGGCGATCCACATGAACGCGGCCCCCACCGCGCCACCGGCGGTGCCGGTCCACGCACCGATCATGGCCGCCGCACTGACCCCGAGGGAGAAAGTACGCCACCCGTCATTGCGCGCCGGCGACGGCGTCACGCGTTGGTGGGCATGCCCACGGAACACGATCATCCCCGCCGCGAGCGCGACCCACCCCCACGCGAAGGGGCTCGCCCACTCCCCCCAGACGACCGGGGCGACCGAGGGACCCACCTCTCCCACGACGCGAAGCGCTGGCAACCAGGCGAGCCATCGCAGCAGGACCAGATCGGCCCGACGCTCTTGCGCGCCACGCCATTGGGGGAGCGCGGGGAGCAACGGTGAGCCGAGCGTCAGCGCGACAAAGAGAAGTGCTGCGCAGATTCGTTGGCGCGCGAGCGTTGAAACGGCGCCCTTCGCCGCGTCGATGTGCACCGGATCGAGGGCGCCGACTGAGGACACTGCACCCACGATCATCAGCGCAACACCCCCCAAGAGTCCGGCGTACACGGAGCGACGAACCGCACTCGCCCCGCCATCACCCCGCGACCGCCACATCGCCCACGCGACGACGCCCGCGCACGCCATGAAGCCAGCGGCGAACTCTCGAAGGCTGGGGGCGTGCACCGTAGCGATCACGACCCCCGCGAGCAGCACGTACATCGACGGGCGCACGCGCGGGGCGTCCCCCCGTTTATCGCCCGCCTGAAGGCACGGGACCGCGAGCGCGGCCGAAGCAGCCGCCGCTGCGCTCAAGAGCGAGAGCATCGGCGCGTCACGAGATGCCATCAGAGCGCCCGCGCTGGCCACAGCCCACACGCCAAGCGACGCCGCCATCACGCGAACCATCCGTGCGCGGGCCGGAGGCTCCGCGGGGAGCATCCCGACCACCACAGCGACGCACGCGAGCGTGAACCCCACCTCCACCGGGTGTGACAAGAGCGTGTTGACCGCCGTGATCATCGGGCGCTGCCCTCCCCACCGCTTCGTACAGCGCGCGTCCGTGCCCCTGTCCCACGCAGCTCGGGGTGGAGACCACCGAAGTCAAAGACGTCGTCGGGGAGGATCGAAGACGCCGTCGGCTTGAGCATGAGCCACCCCAGCACGAGCGCGAACCCAAGCGCCGCGCACACCCGGGCGATCGCAGGGTGCGACGGGGACCCATACGCGACGAACGCTCCCGTCCGCTGGATCCTCTCTCGCACGACCTGCCGCCCCTCGGTGCGCAGCGGTGTCCACACTCCGAGGTCCAGCGCGCTCCCCATCCCCCGTACCAAAGCCCACGCGCCGGCGCTGGCCCTACGCATGGCGTGATCGACCGCCGCGAGCGGTCCCGGGGTCTCTCCGTGTGAGGCGTTTGTCGCTCCACCCACCCACGCGCTTGACAGCCCCCAGACAGCGCAGGCGATGGCACCCGCGACCATGATGAATCCGTGGTCGGGCGCTCCGCTCGCGACGCTGACAGCGGCCATAAGTCCCGCGACAGCCGCCCCCCGAGCGAGGTACGTCGGCGCTACATTATCGGCGCCCCGCATGCCCAATGTCATCCCCACCAATCCCAGCACCCACGCCTCCCACGGCGACGACATGCCCCCCGCCCACAGCGCCGCCAACATCGGGAGGCGCCCGGAGTTTGGACGCGCGCACCCGTGCACCATCACCAAGGCGAGCGATCCCTGCGCCACGATAGAGAGCCCCGCACCTGTGGACTCAAATAACGGACCCATCGCCACGGTCGGCAGCGTCCCGACCCCCGCGCGCAAACATGCTGTGGCCAGCCCCGCCGCGAGCGCCCACTCTGCGCCCGTCCATGCGGACGAGCGCTCGGTCCGTGTCAACGAGAGCGCAGCGATCACGAGACCAAACGTAGTGAGGAAAGCCGTCAGGCCCTTTGCCGCCGGCACGTCGGCGCACGCTCCGGCGATGACCACCAACGCGCTGGCCGCCACCGGCGCGGAGGCGGAGCTTCCGAATCTTCCGCGATCCGTGGGCTGGAGCGCGACCGCCACACACAGGACTGCCCACAACCCAGACCACACAGGCGGCGTATCCACGACCGCCAACCCGACGACCGCCACCAAGAGGGTGAGCGCCCGCGAAGTCCTGAACGACGGGGCCACGCCCCGTCCAAACCACCACGCCGCCGCCAATCCTAGCGACCACGCGAGCATCAACTCAAGGCCCATACTCCACCTCCTCCGCGCGTGTGCCGACCGCATCCACATCACGGACCTCCCCCGGTTCGAGTCCCTCCACAGCGCCCGAGCCTTGGGAGCTCTCCGTGTCAGCGCCCACCATGGCGACCCGCAGCATGAACCCCGCGACCAACGCCGCAACGGCGAGCGTATGACCGTCCTCGACGCCCCACCACCGAGCGTACGCCGCGGCGAGCATCGCCACGCCACCACACGTCGCCGTGACACCCCACCCTGCCGCGGCGGCGTCCTCACTTCGCCAGAGGCCGTACACACCCGCCACCACCAGCAACCCCGCGACGTAGGCGAAGCTTGTCATCGGAATCATCGCGACCTCCGCTCAAAGATGGACCGCCTGCCCACGGCAATCAGCCCCGCGACCAGCAGCATGACCACGGAGAGCGTCCCCCGCTCGAGCCAGCGCTCGACGCTCCCCGCCGCGTCGCCGAACCCCGGATGCTCTGCGAGGTCAACCCCCCCCGACAGGAACTGACGCGCCATCATCGAAAGCCACGTAAATCCCAACATCAACGCTACGACCCCTCCGGCGAATCGGAGCCCGCGGCGCCGCGATCTGTGGACCGTGGTCATCGTGCCCCCGTGCGCGCCGCGATCGAGTTTCGTCGGGTGAGTTTCAGTCCGCGCGTGGGTCATCAACGCCCCCCCCACGCCGCACGTCCCCGCCATCAAGGCGGCGAAAGGCGCCTCAAGCAG
>CALKDV010000146.1 GCA_938084085.1 uncultured Nannocystaceae bacterium | reverse complement strand
GTCGGAAGAGGCTGCGTCGTCTGGAGAGCCCGCGTCCTCCCCAGAATATACAGGAAATATCTCCTCCACTGCGCGGACGAGATCGATTCGCCCGTGCTCTCCGGCAGCGCGAACCGTGCTGAGGGGATGATGTAACAGTTTGCGGACGAGGCCGTGCCCGAGCGCCTCAACCACCGCGCGGGTCTCGTCCGATAGCGGACCCAGCTTGGCCAACGCGCGGTCCACTTCGCGCTCACGAACCCCACGGCCATACTCTTCGAGCGCCTTGAGCAGCGGGGTCACAGAGCGGGACCGTGTCCAGCGCAAAAACGCCTCCACCTCCTCGTCGATCAGCGACTCCGCCTTCTCCACCTCCCCCACACGCGCCGAGAGATTCTCCCGGACGATCTCCTGCAGATCGTCCACGTTGTAGAGGTACACCTGGGACATCCGCCCCACCACCGGGTCCACGTCTCGAGGCACCGCCATGTCCACCACGAACAAGGGCGCCCCTCTCCGCGCCCGCATCACGTCTTTGATCATCGCCGCGTCGATGACGTAGCCCGCCGCCCCCGTGCCAGAGACCACCACGTCGACCTCCACCAGCGTGTCTCGAAGCTCACTCCACGGTCGAGAGGTCCCCGCGACCTCGGCGGCGAGCCGCGCCCCTCGCTCTTCGCTGCGATTCACGACAATGGTCGACTCCGCGCCGGATGCTCGAAGGTGCAGCCCCGCCTGTCGGCACATCACCCCCGCGCCCACGAGCAGCACTCGCTGAGCGGCCGACTCGCCGAAGATGCTGCGCGCGAGGTCCACCGAGACCGACGCCACGCTCGCCGCACCGCGCGACAACAGCGTCTCACTGCGCACTCGCTTGGCCCCATGAAACGCCATCGTCATGCATCGGTCGAGCACGGAGCCCAGGGTCCCTGCGTCACGGGCCGCCTGGTAGGCCTCTTTGACCTGCCCGAGAATTTGCGGCTCCCCGATCACGATGGACTCCAGGCTCGCCGCGACCCGAAAGATGTGTCGCGCCGCTTGACCCTGATGACGGGTGAACGCGTGCGAACGCACGCTGGCAAACTCCACCCCGCGCATGCGCGCGAGGGCGCTCGCCGCCTGGGCGGGCGCGTCGTCTCGGGCGTGAACCCCATAAAGCTCCGTGCGATTGCAGGTGGACAGCAACATGGCCTCCTCTAGCCCCACGTCCCGCACGAGGCTGCTCACGCTCGCCCGCACCTCGTCGAGCGGCACCGCCAGCCGCTCCCGCACGTCGATGGGCGTGGTGGTGTGGTTAAAGCCAACGACAAGGAGGCTCATAAGCGCACTCCGTACGAGATGACGATGGTGATCATGGCCGCGAGACCGACCAAGGTAAACGTAGCCGCTGCCCTCCCCCTCAGCCCCCAAGCGAAGCGCGAGATGAGGACCGCGAGACTCGATACCACCGCCACCCCCGCCGCCACCAGCTCGGCGTAGCGACGACCAAAGTCCGCGTCGGGGTCCCCCCCCGACAGCACCATGATCCCTGTCGCGACCGCCAATGAAAAAACGGGGGCGACGAACGCCATGAGTCCGTACTGCAGCCGCTCCAGGCTCTGCAGCGACTGGCCGCCGCGCGTCGGCATGGAGCGCCGGCGTCGCAGTCGTCCGTCGAGCCCGAGGTACAAACCCGCGACCGCGGAGGCCAGGACAAAACCCACGAGCCCGAGGGTCGCGAGGCCCACGTGCACGCTGAGCAGCCGCCCGAACTCCTCGCCCCGGGGCTCGGCGCCGGGCCCCATCACCACGCCCAGCGTCAGCCCGAGCAATCCCGCCGGCGCGAGCATCCCGCCCACCCCGCGGATCGGGCCGCGAAAGGCGGCGAAGATGAGGTAGACGATCAGCGCGCCCCACAGGCCGGCGCTGAGCACGAGAAATATAGAGCGAAATGGATGCGCCCCCTGCAGGCACTGGATCCCGATGGTCGCGAGGTGGCCCATCGCCGCCACCCACAGCACGCGACGCGCGATGGGGCGACCGCCCCCGGCGGCGGCCTCAAGCCCGTGTGCGAACGACGCGGTCGCGTAGAGCACCGCGGTGAGGATAAACGAGGGGAGCATGCGACCTCCGGCCGGTGGGAGCCTAGCCCACTTGTCCCACTTCGAGCGCGGAAACTAGCTTGCCCCAACGGAAGCTGTCCAGATCGGCCACGGCGCCCGTGTCCTCCACTGGGATGGCGACGAACCCTGACTTCACGGTGTAGGCGTTATCACCGAGGACCACCGAGGTGTCAAAATGGTCGGCGCCCATATTCGCCAACTCCTCGGCACTCTTGACCGCGCCCACGATGTCGTAGGGGTCATTGGTCGAGCCGTCCACGCGCTCAAAATAGACCGCGGGGCTGATGTACATGGCGAGCTCCGGGTACCCGACCATGCGGATAAAGTCGCCTTGAAGAAAGATTTGCTGCTGGCTCTCCCAAAGATCGATTTGGCTCTGGGCGACGAAAATGCGCTGCATGCCATGAGATTAGTCGCTGTGCGCCCCGCGCGACAAGAGGTGAACGTCAAGGCTTGCGCAGTGGCCATATCGTGCCCATAGTGGCGGCGCTGCGGCGCGAGGCGGGTTGTCCGCGACGGCCCGGGCAAGAACAGAGAGACGATCATGCTGAACAATACGACCGACGCGACCTTCCAAACTGACGTGAAAGATGCCAGCGGCACCGTGGTGGTGGACCTGTGGGCTGAGTGGTGTGGACCCTGCAAAGCCATGACCCCCCTGCTTGAGGCGGTCGCGACCGACCTCGAAGGCAAGGTGAGCATCTACAAACTCGACATCCAAGCCAACCCGTCGACGCCCGGCGCGTACGGCGTCACCAGCATCCCCACCATCCTCGTCTTCAAGGACGGAGAGGTGATCGATCGCATGGTCGGGAACCCCGGGAGCAAGGGCAAGCTCAAGGACTTCATCGGCAAGCACGTCTAGCCGCCCTGGCCACGCCGCCACATGGTGCGGCTCTACGAACAATGCCGACGCTCCCTGCTTTGGATGCGTCGGCATTTTTTTGTGCCG